>DATMKB010000053.1:0-2655 GCA_035553635.1 Mycobacteriales bacterium | reverse complement strand
GCGCGGCGCCGTCTACCCGGAGGGCGGCGGGCGCAGCTGGCTGCTGGTCACCGCCCTGCTCGCGGTCGTCGTCGCGGTCCTGGCGCTGTGGGCCCGGGCGCTGCTGCGGCGCGTCAGGCGCTGAGCACGGCGAGCACGGCGCGGCCGTAGGCGCACTCCGCGTCGGGGTCGGAGTGGCGGGAGCCGTCGGCCAGCGCGACGGTCCAGGCCGGCTCGAGCCGGGCGAAGCGGTCGCCCAGCACCGCGCGCAGCTGCTCCTCGCGGGGCAGCCACAGGGCGTCCTCCACGCGCACGCTGTCGAGCGCCCACTCGGTGGTGCCGTTGAAGCCGACGACGCGCCCGCGCGGCAGCTCGTGCACCTCGACGGTCATGTCCGAGAGCCAGAAGACGTCCTCGTCCATCCCGCGCCCCGGCAGGACGAAGCGGTCGCCCTGTCGCGGCGTCCACAGCAGTCCCGCGGACAGCAGGGCCGAAGCCAGCTCGACGGTGAGCACCCCGGCAGTGTGCCCCCGCCGCCGGCTACCGCCGCCGCCAGGCCGTGCGGTCGAGGGCGGACGGCGGCGCAGCGCGCCCGTACAGCCAGCCCTGCGCGACGTCGACGCCCAGCGCGGCGAGCGCGTCGCCGACCTCGGGCCGCTCCACGCCCTCGGCCACCACGAGCAGCCGCAGGTCGTGCGCGAGCTGCACGACGCCGGACACCAGGGCGGCCGCGCGCTCGTCGGTGTCGACGTCGACCGACAGGCTGCGGTCGAGCTTGAGCCGGGTGACCGGCAGGTCCCGCAGGTACGACAGCGCGGAGTAGCCGGTGCCGAAGTCGTCGACGGCGCAGGTGGCGCCGGCGTGCACGAGGCGCACGACGGCGTCGCGCGCCTCCTCGTCGACGAGGGCGCTTTCGGTGATCTCGAGCTCCAGCCGCCCCTGCGCGCCGGCGAGCACCTGCGCCAGCCGGGCCACCACCCGGCGGTCGCGCAGGGACGCCGGCGAGACGTTGCACGCGATGCGGACGTCGTAGCCCTCGGCCGCCCACGCGGCGGCCTGCGCCGCGCTGCGCTGCGCCACCTGCACGGTGAGGTCGTCGATGAGGTCGGTCTGCTCCGCCAGCGGCACGAAGACCCCCGGCAGGAGCAACCCGCGCTCGGGGTGGTGCCAGCGCACGAGCGCCTCGAGCTCGGCCACCCGGCCGTCCGCCAGCCCGACGAGCGGCTGGTAGTGCAGCTCGAGCTGGTCGGTGGCGAGGGCGTCCCTCAGGTCGACGAGCAGCGACAGCCGCTCGCTGCGCTCGCGGTCGAGCTCGGCGTCGAAGACCGCCCAGCCGCGGCGGGTCGCCTTCGCGCGGTACATGGCGAGGTCGGCGTGCTGCAGCAGCCGGTCGGCGTCGCGGCCGTGCTCCGGCGCCAGCGCGATGCCGGTGCTCACCGACAGCGTGATGTCGAGGCCCGGCAGCCGGAACGGCTCGGCCACGGCCTCGGTCAGGGAGGTGGCGAGGGCCACCGCCCGGTCGGCGGCGTGCGGGCCCTCGAGGCAGACGGCGAACTCGTCGCCGCCGAGCCGGGCCACGACGCCGAGGTCGCCCACCGTCGCGCGCAGCCGCTCGCCGAGCTGGGCGAGCACGCGGTCGCCCGCCCCGTGGCCGAGGGAGTCGTTGACGTCCTTGAAGTCGTCGAGGTCGAGCAGCAGCAGCGCCGGCCGCCCGCCCGAGCGGACGGCCCGGCCGAGCACCGCCTGCAGCGTCGTGCGGTTCGGCAGCCCGGTCAGGGCGTCGTGCGTGGCCTGGTGGCGCACCCGCCCCTCGACGACGCCGCGGTGCACCGCGCCCGCCAGGACCGTGCAGGCCGTCTGGAGGAAGTCGAGCTCCACCTGCGAGAAGCGGCGCGGGACGGTGTCGTGGCACGACATGAGCCCCCACACCCGGCCCTCCACCACCACCGGCAGCACGACACCGCTGCGCACGCCGAACGGCTCGACGAGCCGCCGCCAGCTCTCCGGGTGGTCGAGGTAGTCCTCGACGACGACCGTGCGGCTCACGCTCAGCACCTGCGCCAGCGCCGCGTCGGGGACGATCCGGGTGGTGCCGATGCCGGAGCTCTTGAGCGTCCCCGCGCGCACCAGCAGGTCGCCCTCCGGCATGAGCTCGAGCAGGCCGGTGCTGTCGGTGCCGAGCACGTCGTTGACCGCGTGGCAGGCGTGGTCGAACAGGTCGTCGAGCCGGGTCGCGGTCAGCGCCCGCGACCCGATGCCCGCGAGCACCGCCTGCTGACGGGCCTGCAGCTGCAGCGCGTGCGCTGCCTCGCGCTCGTCGGTCACGTCGCGCACCGTGAGGACGATGCTGCGCACGGCCGCGTCGGCGAGCAGGTTGTTGGCCACCACCTCCACCGTGCGGACGCGGCCGTCGCGCGTGTGCACGCGCACGTCGAAGGTGGTGGTCTCGCCGTGGCGGGCGGTGACGCGCTCGAACGCGTCGACGGCGACCGGCCGGTCCTCCGGCACGACGATGCCGAGCACGGAGCGGCCCAGCTCGACGCCCGCCCGGCGGAGGGTCGACGCCGACGCCCACGTGGTGCGGCCGAGCGCGTCGACGAGCATGAGCATGTCGGACGAGTGCTGGACGACCGCCTCGTGCCGGCGGGCCGAGGCGCGGGTGGCCGCCAGCAGCGC
>DATMKB010000052.1:0-12317 GCA_035553635.1 Mycobacteriales bacterium | reverse complement strand
GCGCCGACCCCAGCGACGCCGTCGCCGGGACGGACACCGCGAGGCCCGAGGGGCTCTGCGCCCGCGCGGCGGGCGGGCCGGCCACGACGGACCCGGACAGCACGACGAGCACGGCGGCCGCGCTGGCCGCCGCGCGCGGTCCGGTCCGTCGGGTGCGCACGTCTCCTCCTGCCCTCTGGCATCGGCGGGCGGGCCGCCGACCTGCACAGTCCAGCAGGGCAGGCGGCCTCGGGACCCGAGGCCCACCGTTGCGCCCGACTGGTCCGGACGGACCAGTCCCGCCCAGGACCGGTCCGGCCGGTCGGCGCAGCGCTGCGCCGGCTGCCCGCGGACGTAGTTCGACGTGACCAGGCGGGAACCGTCACGACGGGCTCTGCGCCTCCCCCGGCAGGACCGCCGACACCTGGTAGGTCGGGCACGTCCGTGCCCGGCGGGAGGAGAGCAGTGGACGCAGCGGGCTGGCCGGTGGTCGTCACCGTGCCGACGCCCCCCACGCCCACGACCTCGTCTCCCGGCGTCCCGACGGCCCCTGCACCGGCCGACCCGCAGGCCGCTCCGCTCCCCCGCACGGGGGTCGAGCTGCTCGCCGTCGTCCTGCTCGCCGTCCTCGTGCTCAGCCTCGGCGCCGTCCTCGTGCGCCTGGCTCGCCGCCCTGCGTGACCCCGGAGGTCCCCGTGCTCGTCCCCCGTCGGCTCGTCGCCGCCACCGCCGTCGGTGCGTGCCTCGCCGCCACCGCCCTGTCGACCGCCGCCACCGCGGCGTCCCTGCCGGTCAGCGTGCCGGTCGACGCCGGCACCCGGACCTTCGACGTCCAGAAGGCCGACGGCTCGGCCTTCGCCGAGGGCGAGGGCTTCGACTTCGCCTCCTCCCCGGGCGGCATCCCGTTCCGCGTCGTCGTCACCGACAGCGGGCTGACCACCGGCGCGGGCCCCTTCTCCGTCGAGGCCCGCATGACCAACCTCTACCTGAGGGACTCCTCCGGCCTGCGCTTCGACGTCGACCCCATCCCCTCGAGCGCCATCTCGCTGGGCGCGACGGGCGCCCCGACCCTCGCCGACCTCGCCGTGTCGGTGGTGCCGACCGTCGACGTCGCCGGCGCGCTGAGCTGCAGCACCGTGGACTGGGCCTCGCTCGACCTGCAGGGCGTCGTCGACACCGCCGAGCAGCTCCTGCACCCGCTCGACCCGATGCGCCTGCTCGGGCTCATCACCGACCCGCTCACCCAGGTGACCGGCACGCTGCTGCAGCAGGTCCGCGTCGTCGACCCGCTGGTCGGCACGCTGCTCGACGCCTGCCAGGCGGTCGGCAGCCTCGCCGGCGCGACGGTGAGCTCGACGACGCAGCTCACCCCCGTCGTCGTCGACGAGACCCTCGTGCAGTCGCTGCTCGGCACGGTCGACCTGCGCCGCCTGCCGGTGTCGGTCTCCGGCGGCGTCTTCCAGGCCCGGTTCCGCTCGCCGGCCCGCATCCCCGACAGCGACGACCCCTCCTCCGGCTCCGGCGCCTCCGCGCTGCCGGTCATGAGCGGCCGCTCGCAGACCGGGCTGGACAGCCTGACCGACTCGCTCGCCGTGCTGGACGGCGCCGTGAAGTCGCTGCTCAGCGCGCCCTCGGGCGTGGTCGGCGACGTGCCGCTCGACACCCTGCTCGCGGCGATCGTCGCGCAGGGCGGCACGGTCGGCGCGGTCGGCACGCAGCTGCAGTCGGCGGTGACCTCCGCGACCGGCTCGGCCAAGGAGGCCGCCGGCCTCACCGCCGTCTCGAGCGTCGTCGGGAGCCTGACCTCGACGCTGCAGGCGCTGACGCAGTCGGCCGTGAGCACCGTCGACGGCCGCTACCTCGCGCAGCCCGTGCTGCAGGCGACGCCCACCGCCGCCCGCCCCGGCACCTACGAGGGCCGGCTGCTCGTGGACTTCGTCCAGCAGTAGCCGCTCAGCCCGCTCCTCGCGCGCGCCGCCGCCTGGCCGACTCGGCCACGGCGGCGGCCGCCGTGAGCAGGAGCACCACTGCGACGACGACGAGCAGCAGCGGCAGCGGCACCGTGCGACCCTCGGACAGCCGGACGAGCGTGGACGCCCGCTGCACGACGGCGCCGTTCTGCACCTCGACGACGACGGCCGCCAGCACCTCGCCGTCGGGCAGGTCGCCGCCGCGCACCGTGAAGGCGAGGTCGCGCACCTCACCGGCCTCGAGGGTGACCTGCTGGTCGGCGAGCTCGACCCACCGGCTGCTGCCCGGGTCGCCCACGGCGAACGACTCGCCCTGCCGCTCCACCGCCGCGGCGTACAGCCGGGCCGAGCGCGGCTCCTCGACGACGTTGCTCACCACGAAGGGCACCTCGAGGTCGCCGCGCGAGGGCACTTCCACGCGGAACGACGTCGGGTTCCCCTCGCCGAGGGGCGTGACGACGATGCCGCCGGTGCCGGCCGCGAGGGCCGGCGCCGACGGCACCGTCAGGCCTGCTGCGAGGAGCAGGGCGAGAGCTGTGCGCCGCACGGGCGCACCCTAGGTCAGGCCGGGACCTCGACCCGCGCCTCGACGGCCGACCCGCGGACGGCCGTCACCGCCGTGTCCACGGACTGGCCCGGCGCGAGCGTGCGCAGCGTCCAGTCGCCCTCGGCGGCGTAGAAGCGGAAGTAGCCGGTCGCGGAGGTCTGCACCTCGGCGGTGAACTCGCCGGTGCTGTCGAGCAGCCGGACGTACGCGCCGGGCAGGCCGGCGTCGCCGCGGCGGACGTGGCCGTGCACGACGGCCTCCCCCGCGCCGACCTCGAGCGGGGGCAGCTCGTCCTGGTCAGGAGCGCCGCACACGTCAGACGTCCTTCTCGACCGGCACGCCGACGAGCGAGCCGTACTCGGTCCAGGAGCCGTCGTAGTTCTTGACGTCCTGCTCGCCGAGCAGCTCGCGCAGGGCGAACCAGCTGTGGCTGCTGCGCTCGCCGATGCGGCAGTACGCGATGGTCGGCTTGGAGGTGTCCAGGCCAGCGTCGGCGTAGATCTTGCGGATCTCGTCGTCGCTCTTGAAGGTGCCGTCGTCGTTGGCCAGCTTGCTCCACGGGATGTTGATGGCCGTGGGGATGTGGCCGGCGCGCTGCGACTGCTCCTGCGGCAGGTGGGCCGGCGCGAGCAGCTTGCCGCTGAACTCGTCGGGGCTGCGGACGTCGACGAGGTTCTTGCTGCCGATCGCGTCGACGACCTCGTCGCGGAACGCGCGGATGCTGCGGTCCTGCTCCTGCGCGGTGTACGACGTCGTCTCGCGCTGCGGGACGTCCTCGACGAGCTCGCGGCCGTCGAGCTCCCACTTCTTGCGGCCGCCGTCCATGAGCTTGACGTCGGCGTGGCCGTAGAGCTTGAAGTACCAGTACGCGTAGGCGGCGAACCAGTTGTTGTTGCCGCCGTAGAGCACGACGGTGTCGTCGTTGCCGATGCCCTTGGCCGACAGCAGCTGCTCGAACTGGCCCTTGTCGACGAAGTCGCGGCGGACCTGGTCCTGCAGCTCGGTCTTCCAGTCGAGGCGGACGGCGCCCTTGATGTGACCGCGGTCGTAGGCCGACGTGTCCTCGTCGACCTCCACGAGGACGACGGAGGCGTCGTCGAGGTGGGCCTCGACCCAGTCGGCGTCCACGAGGACGTCTGCGCGGCTCATGCGGGGATCTCCTTGGGGGTCGTCAGCTTCTTGAGGGTCAGGTACACCTGGCAGCCCAGGCAGTACGCGAAGGCGGCGTTGAGGAACGCCGCGCCGAGCGCGAAGGCCGTGGCGGTGAGCAGGACGGCGTCCAGGCCGAGGGCCGCGCCGGCCGTGCCGACGAGCGCGAAGACCAGGCCGACGCCCTGCGCGAAGCGCACCGGGCGCGGGTCCTCGAGCTCGCTCGGCGGGCCGAGGCGCGGCCGGACGAACCGGCGGTAGAGGACGCCGTACGGGTTGCGCCCGGCGGTGCCGAGCGCGAAGACGACGGCCTGCGCCGCCAGCAGCCAGCCGCTGCCGGTGACGAGGACGACGGCCAGGACGAGCGTGGTGACGGCCGCAGCGGAGCGCGGCCCTCTCGGGTCGATCATGGGGAGGGTCTCTCTGACGGAGGGGGGACGGGCCTCAGGACGTCAGGACGGACACAGGCTGCTGCGGACGCGGCACAGGTCCACCGCGCGACGCTTCACCAGCAGCAGCATGCGGCTCACGGTACAGCGCCCGCGAGCGCGGCGAGCACGTCGTCCTTGCGGGGCTGCCCCGTCGCGCGCGCGGTGACGCGGCCGGCGGCGTCGAGCACGAGCGTCGTCGGGGTGCTGGAGATGCCCAGCTCGCGGACGACGTCGAGGTGCGCCTCGGCGTCCACCTCGACGTGCCGGACGCCGGGGACGACGGCCGCCACCTCCCCCAGCACGCGCCGGGTGGCCCGGCACGGGGCGCAGAACGCGGAGGAGAACTGCAGCAGCGTCGCCCGCTCGCCGGCCTGCTCGCCGAGGCGCGCCAGGACCGGGCGCAGGTCGTCCTGGTCGGGAGCGGCCTCGCGGACGCGCCCGCTGCGGGCGCGGTGCACGACGCCGTAGGCGGTGCTCAGCAGGAGCACCGCGAGCAGCACCTCCACCCCGGTCACGGGGAGCCCAACGCTCGCGGCCCGCCTGCCCTTCCCGGCCACCCGACGTCCCGCCCGCTCGAGCGACTTCCCCGCGCGCGCGAGGCCCGGCACCGCCGCGGCGTCGCGCGAGCCGGGGGAAGTCGGGGGGATCAGGAGGCCGGCAGCGGCTGCAGCACGGCGCCGTCGGACCGCGCCTGCAGGACGATGCCGTCGCCGCCGGCGCGCAGCGACGTCAGCTCCAGCCCGTACGGCAGCGCGGCGATGTCCAGGCGCACGTCCAGCCGGTCGCCGAGCGCCCGGGTGAGCACGGCGTCGGCGACCTCGTTGCCCACCTCGAACCGCTCCGCCGTGACGACGACGGCGCCGTCCACCAGCTCGGGCCGCGAGACGGCGCTGGCCTCGAGGTCGCGCCCGAGCACGCGCACCGAGCCGGTCACGCGCACGAGACCGCCTCCGGCCGGCGACAGGCGCAGCCCGCGCTCGGCCACCGCCTGCGACAGGTCGGCGTACGACAGCACCGCCCGCGCGGTGAGCGCGTCGACCGGCACGGCGACGACGTCGCCGGACAGGGCCTCGCCCAGAGGGACCTGCACGCCCCGCAGCTGCGCGACGAACTGCCGCACCCGCAGCTCGCCCGCCTGCACGCCCTCCGCCCGCACCACGACGTCGTCGTAGCGGCCGCGCACGGCCTGGGTGAGGAACGGCGTCCCCCGCACCTCCACCTCCGGCGGCGCGTCGAGGCCGCCGGCGGTGGCGAGGTGCGTCGCGACGGCGCGCTCGACGGCCCGGGCCGCCCACCGGTCGGCCACCACCGCCACGACGCCGAGGACGACGAGCAGGACGAGCAGGCGGACCAGCGCGCGCACCCGGGTCAGCCGAGGACGAGGTGCCCGGCGACGAGCGAGATGGGCCCCAGGACGGCGAAGGGCAGCAGCATGTTGGCCGGCTTGAGCGCCTCGACCCGCCGCACGTCGCGGCGCCCGGCGCGCAGCTCGGCCGCGCCCAGGTCGACGGCGAGGTCGGCGGCGGCCACCGTGGCGCCGCAGACGAGCCCGAGCAGCGCGGCCTGCGTGCCGACGACGACGCCCTCGTCGCCGGCCACGAGCACCGCGGCGGCGACGCCCGCGCCGAGCCCGAGGAGCAGCCCCGGCCAGCCGCGCGTCGACCCCACGGCGAGCATCGGGCGGTTCGCCAGGCGGTCGCCCACCCGGCCCGCGAGCAGCGTGGCGCCGGCCGCGAGCAGCGCGACGCGCACGGTCTGGTCGCCGCCGTCGAGCGCGCGCAGCGAGACCAGGCAGGCGGCGGAGACGCCGAGCACCACCACCACCAGCGTGTCGGCCATCGACTCGGTGACCCGGCTGCGGGTCGGGCGGGCGAGCTGGTGCACGAGCGAGGCGACGAGCGCGAGGGCGGTGATGCCGGCCAGGCTGCGGACGTCGCCGTCGAACACGACGACCGACACGTCGGCCGCCACGACGGCGCCCGCGGCGACGAAGAACGCCCCGCCCGACGCCGGGGCGTCGACGAGCGCCAGCACCGCCAGCAGCAGGAGCACCTGCACGCCGAGCACCGCCAGGGCCAGCGGCCAGGCGCCGAGCGCCGCCGCGCCGGCGAGCACGAGCGACAGCGCGGCGGGGAGGGCGCCCTGCAGCAGCACCGGCTGGCGCGGAGCCGGGCGCGGGGCCATCTCCCACTCGCCGGTGGTGTCGCCGGGCACGGCCTCCGCGACGGCCCGCGCCGCGGCGGCCTCCTCGCGGGGCCCGCGGACGCTGCGGTCGGGCAGCCGGGCGCCGACCGGGCCCTGCCAGCGCGACGCCGGACCGGTGCCGGCGGGGGCGCTGCCGGCGGGCAGGCGGCCGGCCGCGCGGGCCGCGCGCGGAGGCCGGGGCACCGCGCGCGAGCGGCGGGCCGGCGTGGGCGCGCCGCTCGGGTCGCCGGCCGGCGCTGGCGCGCCGGCGTCCGAGGGTCCGGGGGTCACGTCCCCAGCGTGCCAGAGGCGGGTCAGCCGCCGGCGAACGGCGGCAGCACGTCGACGACCGCGCCGGGGCCGAGCGCCACGCCGGCGGGGTCGCGCGAGCCCACCGGGTCGCCGTCGACGACGAAGGAGCAGACGCCGAGCACCTGCGCGAACCGCGCGTCGCGCCCCGCCCGCACCCGGTCGAGGGCCTCCCCCAGGGTCGCGGCGTCGACCTCCTCCGACGACGTCCCCGCCGCGGCCCGCGCCCCGGCCCAGTAGCGCAGGACGCTCACGACCGGGCCGTCCGCACCGCGAGCCCGGCGGCGCGGGCGCCGAGCCGGTCGAGCAGGTCGTCGCCGGCCGCCGTCTCGGCGTGGCCGAAGCCGGGCTCGAGCCACAGCTCGGCCCCGGGGCACGCGGCGGCGAGGGCCTGCGCGTGCGCCACCGGGAAGTAGCCGTCGCGGTCGCCGTGCACGACGAGCAGCGGCAGCGGCGCGACCGCCGGCGCGAGCTCGAGCGGGGACGCGGGCACCGGGTCCCAGCCGGCCGGCGACACCCGGGTCCGCAGCGCCGCGCGCGCCCAGGCGCGCCCCGGCCGGGTCTCGACGACGGCGTGCAGCCGGCGCAGCGCCCGCTCGGCGGTGGCGCGCTCCGACCACGACGCGGTGGTGCTCACCGCCACGACGGCGTCGGGGGCGTGCGCCACCAGGTGGCCCGCGACGTCCTGCCCGCGGAGCCCGGCGTGCCGCACCACCGCCGCGCCGCCCATGGAGAAGCCGACCGTCACCACGGCGGGCGCGAGCCGGCGGGCGGCCGCGACCGCCGCGTCGACGTCGAGCACCTCGCGGTCGCCGAGCGTCGTGCGACCGGTCGAGCGGCCGTGCCCCCGGGCGTCGTAGGCGAGCACCAGCGCGTGCCGGGCCAGCCCGCGGGCCACCTTGACCACCGGGGCGCGGCCGGTCGACACGCCGAAGCCGTGGGCGAGCACCACCGCCACCCGCGGCTCGGCGTCCGGGCCGGGCAGCACCCGCGCGGCGAGCCGGACGCCGTCGGCGGTGAGCAGGTGCACGCCCGCCATCCTGCCCGCGGCGGTAGCCTGAGCGCGACCCCGGGGCAACGGCGCCCCTCCGGCCGCCCGCTCCCGCGGGCCTGGACGCGGAGGCCGACCTGTGGCGCGACTGCTCCTGCTCACCAGCGCGATGACGCCGTCCGCCGACGTGCTGCCCGCCCTCGGGCTGCTCGGCCACGGCGTGCGGGTGGCCCCGGCCGAGGCGTCCGCCCTGCTCGACCAGCCCGCCGTCGACGCCGTCCTCGTCGACGCCCGCCGCGACCTCGTGCAGGCGCGCGCCCTGTGCCGGCTGCTGCGCACCACCGGCCTGACCGTCCCGCTGCTCGCGGTGCTCACCGAGGGCGGCCTGGTCGCGCTCACGGCCGAGTGGGGCGTCGACGACGTCCTGCTCGACACCGCCGGGCCGGCCGAGGTCGACGCCCGCCTGCGCCTGGCCACCGGCAAGCAGGGGACGGCGGAGGACGCCGGCGAGACCGGCGTCGTGCGGGCGGGCGAGCTGACGATCGACGAGAACACCTACGTCTGCCGCCTGCGCGGCCGCGTCCTCGACCTCACCTACAAGGAGTTCGAGCTCCTCAAGCACCTCGCGCAGCACCCCGGCCGCGTCTACACGCGCGCGCAGCTGCTGCAGGAGGTCTGGGGCTACGACTACTACGGGGGCACGCGCACGGTCGACGTCCACGTCCGGCGGCTGCGGGCCAAGCTCGGCGCCGAGCACGAGCAGCTCATCGGCACCGTGCGCCACGTCGGCTACAAGTTCGTCGTGCCGCCCGTGGCCGCCCTCCCCGAGGACGCCGACGCGCCGGCCGACGCCACGACCGGGGTGCCGGCGCCGCGCTAGGAGGCGTCCTCCGCCAGGTCGAAGACCCGGCGCAGGCCGGTGAGCGACAGCAGGCGCAGCACCCGCGGCGAGCAGCCGCGCAGCGTCAGCACCCCGCCGGCGCGCCACGCGCGGCGGTGCACGTCGAGCAGCATCGTCAGCGCGCACGCGTCGACGAACGGGCAGTCGGTGAGGTCGACGACGAGCCGCTGCGGCCGCACCGACAGCGCGTCGTGCAGCGTCTCGCGGACGCGCGAGACGCTCGCGACGTCGAGCTCGCCCTCGACGACGACCTCGACGACGGCCGGGCCGGTGGTGGCAGGAGCGTCGGAGGTCAGCGTCATGTCGGGTCCGTCCGTGAGGGGGGCGTGCGTCGCTGCTCCGACGATCGGTGCGCGGTGTGGCGGGCCGGTGCCCCGTTCGGTGACGGTCCTGTGACCGTTCCGGCACCCGGCGGGCGCCGTCACACGACCGTCACGCGACGTGCACGCGCCCGTCGCGGGCGTGGCCGTCCCGTCGCACCACCGGTGGCACGATGGCCGACGTGCCCCGCCTCCTGATCGTCGAGGACGACGACCGCATCCGGCTGTCCCTCCGCATGGCCCTCGAGGACGAGGGCTACACGGTCAAGGACGTCCCCACCGCCGAGGAGGGCCTCGCCGACCACGCGTCCTCGCCGGCCGACCTGGTGCTCGTCGACCTCATGCTCCCGGGCATGGACGGCTACGACGCCATCCGCGCGCTGCGCAAGCTCGGCGACGTGCCGATCGTCGTCGTCAGCGCGCGCGACGACACGCACGACGTCGTGGCGGCGCTGGAGGCCGGGGCCGACGACTACGTGGTCAAGCCCGTCGCGGTGAAGGAGCTGACCGCGCGCCTGCGCGCCCTGCGCCGCCGGGCCCGCGGCGCCGGCACCGACGCCCCCAAGGCGCTGCGCTTCGGCGAGATCGAGCTGCGGCCGGAGGCCGGCGAGGTGCAGCTCGGCGACGACCCGGTGCACCTCACCCGCACCGAGTTCCGGCTCCTGTGCGAGCTCGCCGACCAGGCCGGCCGGGTGCTGTCGCGGCAGCAGCTGCTCGACCGGGTGTGGGGCTACGAGGTGTTCGGCGACGACCGCCTCGTCGACGTCCACGTCGGCCGCCTGCGCCGCAAGATCGAGCGCGACCCGGCGAACCCCAAGCACCTGCTCACGGTCCGGGGCCTGGGCTACAAGCTGCAGGCCTGATGCGCAGGCTCGGCCTGCGCGCGCGCATCACCGCGACCTTCGCCCTCGGGGCGCTGGCGCTGTCCGCCGCCCTGTCGATGGCGAGCTACCAGGTGGTGCGGCAGAACCTGCTCGACGACCGCGAGCGCTCGCTCGTGCGCTCCGCCTACTTCGACGCCGCCGTCGTGCGCGAGGGCCTGCGCGCGGAGAACGCGCAGACCCGCGAGGTGCTGCGCAACCTCGACACCGGCGAGCTGCGCCGCCCGGTGATCCGGCGCGACGGCGAGTGGTTCCTGCGCAGCGCCGACACCGGCATCACCGACGCCATCCCGACGTCGCTGCAGCAGCTCGCGCAGTCGGGCGAGCCCGGCACGCAGGTCAGCACGCTCGCCGGCGAGCCGGCGTACGTCGTCGCGGTGCCGCTGCTGGCCGAGCGCGCCGTCTACTACGAGGTCACGGCGCTCGGCGACCTGCGCCGGACGCTCACCGTGCTCGCGACGGTCCTCGGCGTCGCGGCCCTCGGCACCACGCTGGCCGGTGCCGCCCTCGGCGCGTACGCCAGCCGCCGCGCGCTCGGGCCGCTCACCGCGGTCGCCTCCGCGGCCGACGGCATCGCCTCCGGCGACCTCGGTGCCCGCGTCACCCGCGACACCGACCCCGACCTCGACCGGCTCGCCGTCGCCTTCAACCGCATGGTCGACGCCGTCCAGGGCCGCGCCGACGCCGACCGGCGCTTCGCCGCCGACGTGAGCCACGAGCTGCGCTCGCCGCTGCAGACGCTGTCGGCCGCCACCAGCGTGCTCGTGCGCCGCAAGGACGGCATGGACGACCGCACGGCGTCGGCGGTCGAGCTGCTCGACGAGGAGGTGCGGCGCTTCGAGCAGCTCGTCGCCGACCTGCTCGAGCTGGCCCGCGCCGACCTGCCCGCCGACCGCCGGCCCACCGACGTCGTCGCGCTCGTGCAGCGGGCCGCGGCCGTGCACGGCCTGCCCCCGGAGGCGGTGGAGGCGAGCGGCGACGGCAGCCAGGCCCACGTCGACCCGCGGCGCTTCGAGCAGCTGCTCGCGAACCTGCTCGGCAACGCCGAGAAGCACGGCGGCGGCGCGGTGCGCGTGGCCGTCCGCACCCAGCGCCGCGCGGTCCACCTCGAGGTCGACGACGAGGGCCCCGGCGTCCCGCCGGACGAGCGCTCGGTCGTCTTCGAGCGCTTCGCCCGCGGCCGCGCGGCCAACGCCCGCGGCGGCAGCGAGGGCACCGGCCTCGGCCTGGCCCTCGTCGCGCAGCACGTGACGGCGCACCGCGGCTGGGTGCGCATCGAGGACCGTCCCGGCGGCGGCGCGCGCTTCGTCGTCGACCTGCCCGCCGGGGAGGCCGCGTGAGGGCCCGCGCCGCGCTGACGGCGCTCGTCCTGCTCGCCGCTGCGCTGCTCGCCGGCTGCGGCGTCCCGGCGTCCGAGCGGCCGAGCGCCCTCGACCGCGACACCGCGCCGTTCGGGCTCTTCGAGGACGAGCCGTCGCCCGCGCCCACCGGCGACGTCGCCGTCGAGCTGTGGCTGGTGCGCGGCGACCGCATCGTCCCCTCGCAGCGGGCGCTGCAGCAGCCGGGCAGCCCGCAGCAGGTGCTGCGCGCGCTGTTCGCCGGCCTCACCGAGGAGGAGCGGGCCGCCGGCCTGTCCACCGCCATCCCGGCGTCGATCTCGCTGCGGGGCGTCGAGGTGAGCGACGGCATCGCCGTCGTGACGCTCGAGGGGGTCAACGAGCAGGTGCAGGCGCTCGCCTACGCGCAGATCGTCGCCACGCTCGACGGCCGGCCCGAGGTCACCGCCGTGCGCTTCCGCGACCCCGAGCGCGACCTCCCGGTACCGCGCGGCGACGGCTCGGTGAGCGGCGCGCCGGTCACCCGGCAGAACTACCTCGAGGTGCTCGGGCTCGACTTCGGCGGCACGGTGCCGCAGGCGCCGAGCGCCGGGCCCGCGGCCGCCGTGCCGCCAGAGCTCGTGCCGGCGGAGCCGGTGGCGCCGCCCGCGGGCTGACTAGCGTGCGGGGGTGCTCACCGTCCTCGACCGCCTGACCGCCGACGACGTCCGGGCGGTGCACCGGCTGGTCGACCGGGCCACGGCGGCCGACGGCGTCGGGCCGATGTCGGAGCACGTCCTGCTGCACCTGCCCGGCGGCGGCGACGACGGCGTCCGGCACGTCCTCGCCCGCGGCCACGACGGCGCGCTGGTCGGCTACGCGCACCTCGACGTCACCGACCGCGTCGCCGTGCGCCCACAGCCGCAGCCGGCCGTCGGGCGAGCCCTCCACGAGGGCCTGCGCGAGCGCCCGCCCGTAGCCGCGGCCGCGCGCCTCCGGGTCGACGACGAGCTCGCCGCTCGACCCGGCGACGCGGTCGGTGACGTCGAGGTGCGCGTAGCCGACCAGAGTGCCGTCGTCGTCGAGGGCGAGGACGTGCTGGACGCCGCCGGGGTGGTCGTCGCCGCCGCCGGGCAGGTGCAGCAGCACGTGCTCCGACATCGGCCCGACGCCGTCGGGCAGCGCGGGCGGCGGCAGCGGGTCGGCGAGCGACCGGCGCATCTGCCGCAGCACCCGGCCGCGTGCGAAGCCCAGCGCCTCCGCGAGCGCGGCGGCGGGCTCGGCGTCGCCGTGCGCCCACAGCCGCAGCCGGCCGTCGGGCGAGCCCTCCACGAGGGCC
>DATMKB010000051.1:0-5393 GCA_035553635.1 Mycobacteriales bacterium | reverse complement strand
GCGACACCGACCAGGAGGAGGCGCCGTGCAGGTGGTCGTCGGGCTCGACGCCGGCACGACGGCGACCAAGGCCCTGACCGCCGGGCTCGACGGCCGCGTGCGCGACCTCGCCCGCCGCGGCTACCCGCTGCAGGTGCCCGCTCCCGGCCGCGCGGAGCTCGACCCCCGGCGCGTGGGAACGGCCGCCGTCGAGGCGCTCGCGGAGGTCGCCGCCCGGGCCCGAGAGCGCGGCGACGAGGTGGTGGCCGTCTGCCTGTCGGCGGCGCTGCACGGGCTCGTGCCGCTCGACGCGGCGGGGCAGCCGCTCGGGCCGCTCGTCACCTGGGCCGACGGGCGCGCCGCCCCGCAGGCCGCCGCGCTGCACCGGTCGGGCCTCGCCGCCGGGCTGCACGCGCGCACCGGGACGCCCGTGCACGCGATGTCGCCGCTGTGCACCCTCGCCTGGCACCGCCAGCACGCGCCGGACCTGCTCACCGGCGCCGCCCGCTGGGGCGGCGTCAAGGAGCTGCTGCTCGCAGCGCTGTGCGGGCCCGCGCCGGAGGTCGACCTGTCGTGCGCGTCGGCGACCGGGCTGCTCGCGTCGGCCTCGCGCGACTGGGACGACGAGGCGCTGGCCGTGGCCGGGGTGCGGCGCGACCAGCTCGCGGAGGTGCTGCCTCCCACCGCTGTGCGGCCCCTCGCACCGGACGTCGCCCGCGCCGCCGGTCTCCCGCCCGTGCCGGTGGTGCTCGGCGCGGGCGACGGCGTCCTGGCCAACCTCGGCAGCGGCGCCGTGCGGTCCGGCACGGGGGCGCTGACGGTCGGCACGAGCGCGGCGCTGCGCTCGGTGGTGCCCGCGCCGCGGTCGGCACCGGAGCTGTTCTGCTACGCGCTCACCGACGACCGCTGGGTGGTGGGCGGCGCCGTCAACGGCGGCGGGTCGGTGGTGCGGTGGGCGTCGCTCGCGCTGGCCGGCGCGGACGGCGACGACCCGGCCGTCGCGGACGTCGACGCCGCGCTGCTCGCCGAGGCCGCCGGCGTCCCGGCCGGCAGCGACGGCCTCCTGTGCCTGCCCTACCTGCTCGGGGAGCGCGCGCCGTGGTGGCGCGACGGCCTCACCGGTGCCTACCTCGGCCTGCGCCGCGACCACCGGCGGCCGCACCTCGTGCGCGCCGCGGTCGAGGGCGTCGCGCAGCAGCTGGCGCTCGTGCTCGCCGCGCTGCCCGCGGCCGGCGCGGGCGTCACGGAGCTGCGCGGCGCGGGCGGGGCGCTCGCCGCGCCGCTGTGGCGGGAGGTTCTCGCCGCCGCGCTCGACGTCCCGCTGCGGCTCGGCGCGGTCGAGGCGAGCGGGCTCGGGGCGGCGCTGCTGGGCTGGCACGCGCTCGGCGCGCTGGACCTCGACGACGCCGCGGAGCTGGTGCCGGCGTCGGCGCCGCTGCCCGTCGACGCCGCCGTCGCGGCCGAGAGCCGGCGGACCCGCGACGTGCACGCGCGCGCCGCGCAGCTGCTCGCCGACCTGCTGGCCTGAACCTCCCGCCCACCGGGTGGTGACGGCGTCGGCGCAGGTCACGGCGGCTGCGCCCGGCGCCCGGACCGGGCCGTCCCCGCACCGTCCACACCCCGTCCACCGCGGCGCGCGGAGCGGTCCCCACCGCGGTCCCACGCCCGTCCACCGGGCCGCTCGACCCGGGCCGCGACCGCCCCTACCGTCCCGGCGGACGGGAGGAGGAGACCGTGCGCGTGCACCCGACGGACGACCCCGCGCTCGACGACGCGCTGGCCCGCATCACCGAGCTCTCGACGGTGCTTCTGGCCGTGCGCGACCTGCACGTGCCGCGGCTGCGCGCGGTGCGCCGGCCGGTCTGCCGCGCGTGCGGGCACGCCTTCCCGTGCGCGACGGCGCGCCTCAGCGGCTGACGAGCCAGAGCGCCTCGTACGGCTCGAGGTGCAGCACGCCGCCCCGCGCCTGCGGCGGCTCGCCGGTGAGGACGTCGACCAGCGCGCCCTCGAGCGGGACGTCCGCCGTCGGCCACTCGGCCGGCGCGTCGGAGAGGTTGTGCAGAGCCACGAGCACCGCGCCCGGCGTGCGGCGGACGAAGCCGAGCACCGCCTGGTGCGCCGGGTCGAGCAGCTCGGGCTCCACGGACGCGTGCATGGTCGGCTGCTGCGCCCGCACCGCGACGGCGGACCGCAGCGCGCTCCACACCCGGTGCTCGAGCGTCCCCTGCTCGTGCCGGCGCTCGGCGGCGTCCCACGGCATCCGGGGCCGGTGCACCCAGCGGTTGTCGTCGGCGTGCGCGGGGTCGTCGGCCCAGTGCGGGTCGTTGCGCAGCGCGAGCTCGTCGCCCATCCAGAGCAGCGGCACGCCGCCGTACGAGACCACGACGAGGTGCGCCACGAGCAGCCGCCGCAGCGCCAGGTCGACGGCGTCGTCGTCGCCGTCCTCGAGCGCGGCCTCGAGCCCGCACAGCGACGCCGCCGTGCCGCTGATGCGCCGGTCGCCGGTGAGCGGGTTCTCCTGGAAGACGAGCCCGCGCGCCCCGCTGCCCGGGAAGGCGCCGCTGTAGAAGTCGGAGAGGAACCGGCGGTGCGCGTCGCCGTCCCAGCCGACGGCGGCGGCGTCGGCGTCGTCGACGGCCCAGCCGATGTCGTCGTGGCAGCGCACGTACGTGCCCCACGCCGTCGTCGACGGCCGGGCGGGGAAGCGCCGCAGCGCGGTGGTCATCAGGGTCGCGTCGCGCGCGGCGAGCGACGACCAGACCTGCACCATGAGGCTGTTGTGGTACGCGAGGTCGCTGACCTTGCCCGCGTGCGCGCCGACGCCGAGGTAGGGCACGAGCTGCTGCGGGCCGACGATCGCCTCGGCCTTGAACAGCAGGGCCGGCGCGGCGATGCGCGCCGCGGCCCGCAGCGCCTGCGTGATGGCGTGCACCTCGGGCTGGTTCTGGCAGTCGGTGCCGAGCCGCTTCCACAGGAACGCGATGGCGTCGAGCCGCAGCACCTCGACGCCGAGGTTCGCCAGGTGCAGGACGACGTCGAGCAGCTCGCAGAAGACCTCGGGGTTGTGCCAGTTCAGGTCCCACTGCCAGGCGTTGAAGGTCGTCCAGACCCACGCCTGCGCCTGCTCGTCCCACGTGAACGAGCCGGGCGCGAAGTCGGGGAACACCTCGGGCAGCGTCGCCTCGAACGCGTCCGGCTCCGTGCGGTCGGCGAAAAGGTGGAAGTAGCCGCGGTAGCGCTCCTCCCCCGCCCGGGCCCGCCGCGCCCACTCGTGCTCGGCGGCGACGTGGTTGAGCACGAGGTCGAGCACGAGCGAGATGCCGCTCCCCCGCAGCGCGGACGCGAGGGCGCGCAGGTCCTCGACGGTGCCGAGGTCCTCGCGCACAGCGCGGTAGTCCATGACGGCGTAGCCGCCGTCGTTCTCACCCGGCCGCGGCTGCAGCAGCGGCATGAGGTGCAGGTACGTGACGCCGAGGTCGCGCAGGTACGGCACGCGCTCGGCGACGCCGCGCAGGTCGCCGGCGAAGCGGTCGGCGTAGGCCGCGTAGCCGAGCATCCGCGGCGACTGGAACCAGTCGGGCGCGACGTGCCGGCGCAGGTCGAGCAGCCGCAGGTCCTCCGGCCGCGCGCGGAACCCCTCGACGGCCTGCCGGACGACGCGCGCCGCCAGCTGCTCCGGCTCCGGGTAGGCGGCCGCCAGGCCGGCGACGAGGTCGTCCCAGTGGCGGTCGAGCCGGGCGAGCAGGACCGTGCGGTCGTGCGCCGGCTCGGCGGAGAGCGCGGCCTCGACCTCCTCGCGGAGACCGTCCAGCACTACGGGAGGACGATGCAGTTCTGGCCGCCCTGGTCGTTCGGCTCGTAGGCGTCGGCCTGCGGCTCGTCGAACCAGGTGCCGTCGGCCGTGACGTAGCGGAAGCAGGCGCGCTCCCCCTGCGGCAGCGACACGGTGGCGCGCAGCGAGCCGTCCTTGGCCTTCTTGAAGGGCGTCTCGCGGGACCACCCGTTGAAGTCCCCGGCGACGTAGACGGGCGTGGAGGGGACCTCCTCCAGCACGAAGGTGACCTGCACCTTGTCCAGCCGCTTCCGCTTGACGATCACACCCGCTCCTCTGCGCTGCGTCCGCTTCCTCCCCCAGCCTGCCAGCATGGGGCCCGTGCGTCAGGAGCCCAGCGTCCTCCACCTGGACCTGGACGCCTTCTACGCCTCCGTCGAGCAGCGCGACAAGCCGTCGCTGCGGGGCCGCCCGGTGGTGGTGGGCGGCACCGGCCTGCGCGGCGTCGTCGCCACGGCGAGCTACGAGGCCCGGGCCTACGGGGTGCGGTCGGCGATGTCGACGAGCGAGGCGCGCAGCCGCTGCCCGCGCGCGGCGGTGCTCTCTCCCCGGTTCGCCGCCTACCGGGCGGCCAGCGACGTCGTCATGGACCTGCTGCGGGCGCTGTCGCCGGCCGTCGAGCCGCTGTCGCTGGACGAGGCGTACGTCGACCTCGCGGCGGGCGACCTGCGGGGGGCGGACGTGCGCGAGGTGGCCGCCGGCCTCAAGGCGGACGTGCTCGCCCGCACCGGGCTGGTGGCCTCCGTGGGCGCCGGCACGAGCAAGCTGGTGGCGAAGATCGCCTCCGACCTCGACAAGCCCGACGGGCTGCACGTGGTCGCGCCCGGCACCGAGGACGACCTGCTGCTTCCGCTGCCGGTCGGCCGGCTGTGGGGCGTCGGGCCGCGCACCGAGGCCCGGCTGCGCGCTGCGGGGGTGGGCACGGTGGCGGACGTGCGCCGGCTGTCGGAGGCCGACGTCGTCGGCCTGCTCGGGCAGGCGCTCGGCACCTCGGTGTGGGGCATGGCGCACGGCCGCGACGAGCGGCGCGTCGAGCGCGACCGCGACACCAAGTCGGTGAGCGCCGAGGACACCTTCGAGCGCGACGTCGTCGACCCGGCCCGCCTTCGGGCGCTGCTCGACGTGCTCGCCGCGCGCGTCGCCGGCCGGCTGCAGGCCGACGGGCTGTCGGGCCGCACGGTCACGGTCAAGGTGCGGGCGCACGACTTCACCACGCTGTCGCGGTCGGCCACCCTGGCCGGCCCCACCGACGACGTCCGGGTGGTCTGCCGCACTGCCCGGCGGTTGCTGGAGGAGGTCGACACCACCGCCGGCGTCCGGCTGCTGGGCGTCGGGGTGAGCGGCCTGGCCGACTGGACGCAGGACGACCTGTTCGAGCGCGAGGACGCCGACCTGCCGGTGCTCCCGGCGCCGGAGCAGGCCGCGGGGCCGGTCGCCTGGGTGCCGGGGCAGGACGTCGAGCACGCCGAGCACGGCCGCGGGTGGGTGCAGGGGTCGGGCGCCGGACGGGTCACGGTGCGCTTCGAGACCCGCGAGAGCGGCCCCGGCACCCAGGCGACCGGCCCCGCGGCCTGCTCCGGCG
>DATMKB010000050.1:0-3854 GCA_035553635.1 Mycobacteriales bacterium | reverse complement strand
ACGAGCTTCTCGTAGCGCGGCCCGGGGCTGATCGACTGCGTCTGCCAGTCGGTGAAGGGGTGGGTGCCGGCGCAGAGCAGGTCGAGCCCGCGCCGGTCGGCCTCGGCCGAGATCGCCTCGATCGTGCGGGAGAGGTCGGCGGTGGCGTCGCGCACGGTGCCGTTGATGCCGGTGACGACCTCGATCGTCGACTGGAACAGCTCGTGCTTGGCGAAGGGGTGCTCCTCCTCGCCCGGCGGCGTGATGGCCGGCAGGACCTCCTCGGCGCCGCTGACCAGCTCGCGCGTGGCGCGGTCGACGAGCATGAGCTCCCACTCGATGCCGAGGGTCGAGCGCTCGGACGAGGAGAAGGGGATCTTCACGCGCGGACCCTACCCACGGGTAGCCGCCCCCTCTCGCCCTAGAAGAACTCCTGCGGCGTGTAGGTGCCCCAGACCTCGCGCAGGGCGCCGCAGACCTCGCCGACGGTGGCCAGCTCGCGCAGCGCGTCCTTGAGCGGGTGCAGCACGTTGCCGCCCTCTGCAGCCGGCCTGGCCGCCGCCTCCTTGAGCGCCGCCAGGTGCCGCTCGACCGCGGCGGAGTCGCGGCGGGCCCGCAGCGCCGACAGCCGCTCCCGCTGGTCGGCCTCGATCGAGGGGTCGACCCGCAGCGGCTCGTAGCGCTCCTCGGTCTCCGTCCGGAACCGGTTGACGCCGACGACCGTGCGCTCGCCGCTGTCGATGCCCTTGGCGATCTCGTACGCCGACCGCTCGATCTCGGTCTTCTGGTAGCCCCGCTCGATGGCGGCCACCGCCCCGCCGAGCTCCTCCACCTTGGCCATGAGCTCGCGGGCGGCCCGCTCGACCTCGTCGGTCATCGCCTCGACGACGTAGGAGCCGGCGAAGGGGTCGACCGTGGCGGTCACGTCGGTCTCGTAGGCGAGCACCTGCTGCGTGCGTAGGGCCAAGGTCGCCGCCTTGACCGTCGGGAGGGCGATGGCCTCGTCGTAGGAGTTGGTGTGCAGCGACTGCGTGCCGCCGAGCACCGCCGCGAGCCCCTGCACCGCCACGCGGATGAGGTTCACCTCGGGCTGCTGGGCGGTGAGCTGGACGCCCGCCGTCTGGGTGTGGAAGCGCAGCATCATCGACTTCGGGTCCTGCGCGCCGAACTCGTCGCGCATGACCTGCGCCCAGATCCGCCGGGCCGCCCGGAACTTCGCGACCTCCTCGAGGATCGTCGTGCGGGACACGAAGAAGAAGGCCAGCCGCGGGGCGAAGTCGTCGACCGCGAGGCCGGCCTCCACGGCCGCCCGCACGTACTCGATGCCGTTGGCGAGCGTGAAGGCGATCTCCTCGACGGGCGTCGCCCCCGCCTCGGCCATGTGGTAGCCGGAGATCGAGATGGTGTTCCAGCGCGGCAGCTCGGTCTTGCAGTACGCGAAGATGTCGGTGATGAACCGCAGCGACGCCCGCGGCGGGTAGATGTAGGTCCCCCGCGCGATGTACTCCTTGAGCACGTCGTTCTGGATCGTCCCGGTGATCTTCTCCTTCGGGACGCCCTGCTCCTCGGCCACGAGCTGGTACATGAGCAGCAGCACCGCGGCGGGGGCGTTGATCGTCATCGAGGTGGAGACCTCGCCGAGCGGGATGCCGTCGAAGAGCACCCGCATGTCCTCGAGCGAGTCGATCGCGACGCCGACCTTGCCGACCTCGCCGCTGGCCACGGGGTCGTCGGAGTCGTAGCCCATCTGCGTCGGCAGGTCGAAGGCCACCGACAGGCCGCCGGTGCCCTGGGCGACCAGGTGCCGGTAGCGCTCGTTGCTCTCCTTGGCCGTGCCGAAGCCGGCGTACTGCCGCATCGTCCACGGGCGGCCCGTGTACATCGTCGGGTAGACGCCGCGGGTGAACGGGAACCGGCCGGGCTCCCCGAGGCGGGCCGGCAGGTCCCCCTCGACGTCGTCCGGCCCGTAGACCGGCTTGATCGGGAAGCCGGACTCCGACGAGCGATCGGCCTGTGCCACCGGGCGGTCTCCTCTCGGCCGCGCGCCCGAGGACGTGGGGCGCGGACGGGGCGATGCTAGGGGGGCAGGTGCGAGGCTGGTCCGGCCGGGTGGCACTGCCCCTCGGGAGGAGTGGACCGTGCGGACGGAGGGGTAGGCAGTCGACGTGGACAGGCCCTCGGGCACCGGCGCGGGCACCGGTGCGACCGGTACCAGCACCGGCTCCGACCGCGTGGTGGCCGGGCGGTACCGGCTGGTCGCGCCGCTCGGCGCGGGCGGCATGGGCACCGTCTGGCGGGCCGTCGACGAGGTGCTGGGCCGCGAGGTGGCCGTCAAGGAGGTCGTCCCGCCGCACGGGCTGTCCGACGCCGACCGCGCCGTGCTGCGCGAGCGCACCCGCCGCGAGGCCCGGGCCGCCGCCCGGCTCGACCACCCGAGCGCCGTCACCGTCTTCGACGTCGTCGAGGAGGACGGCTCGCCGTTCCTCGTCATGGAGCTCGTGGAGGCCCGGACGCTGGCGGAGGTGGTCAAGCGCGACGGCCCGCTGACGCCGCGCCGGGCCGGCGAGGTCGGGCTCGCCGTCCTCGGGGCGCTCGAGGCGGCGCACCGGCAGGGCATCGTCCACCGCGACGTGAAGCCGGGCAACGTCCTGCTCGGCGACGACGGCCGCGTCGTCCTCACCGACTTCGGCATCGCGCACTCGTCCGGCGACAGCAGCATCACCAGCACCGGGATGCTGCTCGGCTCGCCGTCCTACATCAGCCCCGAGCGGGCGCGCGGCCAGCAGCCCGGCCCGCACTCCGACCTCTGGTCGCTCGGCGCGACGCTGTTCACCGCCGTCGAGGGGCGCCCGGCCTACGACGCCGGCGACCCCCTCGCCACCGTCACCGCCGTGGTCACCGGCGACCACGCGCCGTTCCGGGCCGCCGGCCCGCTCGAGCCGGTGATCACCGGACTGCTCGCCCGCGAGCCGCGCGACCGCCTCGACGCCGGCACGGCCCGCGTGATGCTCGAGGAGGTCGTGCGCGATCCGGCGTCCGCCCGGCCCGCCGTGCCGCCGGCGCCGGTCCGCGAGAGCGCCCCCGGCACGTCCGCGCTGCCGGTGGCGCCGGCACCCGCACCGCCTCCCGCACCGCCTCCCGCTCCACCGCGCCCGCCCCGCCCCGCCCGGCCGTCGCGCGCCGAGCGCTCCCGGGGCCCGGGTGCCGCCGTCCTCGCGGCGGCGCTGGTCTTCCTGCTCGCCACCGTCGTCGGCGGGGCGCTGCTGCTCGGCGGCGGCCTGCCCGGCGGCGACGACGGCACGGCAGCGGCGCCGACGACCGCCCCGGCCGGCCCGACCGCCGACCCGGAGCCGTCCGAGGAGCCCTCCCCGACGACGTCACCCGCCGGCGAGGTCGAGCGGCCCGAGGGGGTGCCGGCCGACTGGGAGCAGTACACGCACCCCACCCAGGGCTGGACGCTCTTCCACCCGGCCGACTACGCGGTCAGCGACCGGCGCGGGCTCACGCAGTTCCGCGACGAGTCGACCCGGTACACGCTGCGCGTCGACTACCGGGAGACCCCGCGCGGCACGCCCCTGCAGGCGTGGCAGGAGTACTCCCCCGTGCTGGCGCAGTCGCTGAGCGAGTACCAGGAGCTGCGGCTGGAGCCGCTCGAGTTCCGCGGCTGGGACGCCGCCGACCTCGAGTTCACCTACACCGACAGCGGCGCCGACCTGCGGGTGCTCGACCGCACCTTCGTCGCCGACGGCCGCGCGTACGCCCTCTACTGGCAGGTGGCGGCCGACCGGTTCGAGGAGAGCCTCGACGAGTTCCGCGCGCTGGCGGAGGCCTTCGTCCCCGCGCCCTGACGGCGTGTCTGGATCGTCACACCTCCC
>DATMKB010000049.1:0-7105 GCA_035553635.1 Mycobacteriales bacterium | reverse complement strand
GCCGGCGTGCGGATGCGCGACTGGCGCGAGGCCCTGACGGAGTACCTGCAGGAGGAGGACGCCCGGTGAAGGGCATCGTGCTCGCCGGAGGCAGCGGCACCCGGCTCTACCCGATCACGCAGGCGGTGAGCAAGCAGCTGCTGCCCGTCTACGACAAGCCGATGATCCACTACCCGGTGTCGACGCTCATGCTCGCCGGCATCCGCGAGATCCTCATCATCACCACCCCGCAGGACCAGAGCCAGTTCGTCCGGCTGCTCGGCGACGGGTCGCAGTACGGCATGCGCATCGAGTACGCCGTGCAGCCCGAGCCCAACGGCCTGGCGGAGGCGTTCCTCATCGGCCGCGAGTTCGTCGGCCAGGACAAGGTCGCGCTCGCGCTCGGCGACAACATCTTCTACGGCCCGGGCTTCGGCCAGCAGCTCAAGCAGTACAACGACGTCGACGGCGCAGCGGTGTTCGCCTACCACGTCGCCGACCCCGAGCGGTACGGCGTCGTGGAGTTCGACGCCTCCCGCAAGGCCGTCAGCATCGAGGAGAAGCCCGCCCAGCCCCGCTCCAGCTACGCCGTCGTCGGCCTGTACTTCTACGACAACGACGTGCTCGACCTCGCCGCCGCCGTGCAGCCCAGCGCCCGCGGCGAGCTCGAGATCACCAGCGTCAACCAGGCCTACCTCGACCGCGGCCAGCTCGAGGTCGCCGTCATGGACCGCGGCACCGCCTGGCTCGACACCGGCACCTACGCCTCCCTCATGCAGGCCGGCCAGTTCGTGCAGGTCGTCGAGGAGCGCCAGGGCCTCAAGATCGGCTGCCTGGAGGAGGTCGCCTGGCGCGAGGGCTGGATCGACGACGACGCCCTCACCGCCCTCGCCGAGCCCCTGCGCAAGAGCGGCTACGGCGAGTACCTGCTGGGCCTGCTCGCCGAGCGCGACCGCACGTAGCCGTCCCCCGTCCGGCCCTCAACCGGGGGCCCCTGGGCGCCGAGGAACCGGACGTGCAGCACGACACGGGACAGCGGTGACGGCCTTCCGCGACGTCCCGGCGACCCACCCCTTCGCCGCCGACATCACGTGGATGGTCGACCGGGGGGTCACCCAGGGCTACCCCGACGGCACCTTCCGCCCGACGGCCGCGGTGACGCGCGGGCAGATGGCCGCCTTCCTGCACCGCTTCGAGGGCGCCCCGGCAGCGACCGCGCCGGCCGTGCCGTCGTTCACCGACGTGCCGGCATCGCACACCTTCTTCCGCGAGGTCGAGTGGCTCGCCGCCCGCGGGATCACCCGCGGCACGGCGACGCCGTCCGGGCCGGTCTTCCGGCCCGCCGAGCCGGTGCAGCGCGGGCAGATGGCGGCGTTCCTGCACCGCTCGGCCGGCAGCCCGGCGGTCGAGGTCCCCGCGACGCCCACCTTCGGCGACGTGCCGGCGACGCACCCGTTCTTCCGCGAGGTCGAGTGGCTCGCGGCGCGCGGGATCACCCGCGGCTCCGTGGGGCCGGACGGGCGGCTGCGCTTCGACCCCTCCGGCCCGGTGCAGCGCGGGCACATGGCGGCGTTCCTGCACCGCTTCGCCGAGCCCGCGCCGCCGGCGACCGGCCCGGACCTGCACCACCTGCTGCGCCGCACCACCTACGGCGTCACGCCCGAGCTGCTCGCCGACGTCCGCGCCGCCGGCGGACCGGCGGCCTGGCTCGAGCAGCAGCTGGCGCCCGCCGGCATCGACGACAGCGCCTGCGACGCCGTGCTCGCGTCGTTCCCGCTCCTGCGCAAGACGCCCGCCGAGCTCGACACGGCGATCCCGCGCTTCGGCTGGGACGCCATGTTCGAGCTGCAGGCCGCGACGATCGCCCGCGCCGCGCTCTCGCGCCGGCAGCTGCACGAGGTGATGGTCGAGCTCTGGTCGAACCACCTCAACATCACGTGCCCGAGCAGCGACGTCTGGGCGTCCAAGCCGTGGGACGACCTGCACGTGGTGCGCGCGCACGCCCTCGGCCGGTTCGAGGACATGCTCGTCGCGTCGCTGACCAGCCCGGCCATGCTCCGGTACCTCGACGGCGCCAGCAGCAAGGGCGCGACGCCGAACGAGAACCACGGGCGCGAGCTGCTCGAGCTGCACACCGTCGGCCGCGAGGCCGGCTTCACCCAGGACGACGTCCTCGCCGCCGCCCGCGCGCTCACCGGCCTGTCGGTCTGGGACCCCTGGAACGGCGGCACCGCCGCCACCATGTGGACCTTCCGCTACCGCCGCGACTGGCGCTACACCGGCGCGCTGAAGGTGCTCGACTGGACGCACCCGAACACCGACCCCGGTGCGGGCGTCGAGGTCGCGCGCAGCCTCGGCCGCTACCTCGCGCACCACCCGTCGACCGCCCGGCGCATCGCCCGCAAGCTCGCCGTCCGCTTCGTGTCCGACGACCCGCCCGCGGCGCTCGTCGACCGGCTCGCCGCGGTCTACCTGTCCTCCGGCACGGACGTCGTCCCGGTGCTGCGCGCGCTCTTCGCCTCCCCCGAGTTCGCCGCCAGCGCCGGCCAGAAGACCCGCCGGCCCTACGAGGACGTCCTCGCGACGCTGCGCGCGTGCGGCGCCGCCGGCGTGCCGGGCACCGCCGGCAAGGGCTGGCGCGACCTCGTGTGGGTCACCCGGGACTGCGGCCAGGCGCCGATGTCGTGGGCGCCGCCGGACGGCTACCCCGACGTCGCCGCGGCCTGGGCGTCGCCGGGCTCGGTGCTCACCCGCTGGAACATGCACCTGGGCGTGGCGCAGCGCTGGTGGAAGGACGACCTCGCCTGGGCCGACCTGCACGCCCGGCTCGTCGGCGGGCCGGTGGCCACGCGGCACGAGCTGGTGCAGCGGCTGCTCGACGCGCTGCTGCCCGGCCTGGCCGTGCCGGCCGCCCACGCCGACGCGCTCGTCACCTTCCTGGGCGGTCCCGGCCCCGTGCGGGACGCCGACACGACGTGGCTGTTCCCCGTGCTCGTCGCCCTCGTCCTCGACTCGCCGCACTGGAGCACCCGGTGACCACGACCTGCGGGTGCCCGGAGGACCGGGCGCTGTCCCGACGCCGCTTCCTGCAGGCGCTCGGCGTCGCCGGCGGCGCAGCCGCTGCGAGCCCCCTGCTCCCGGCCTCCGTCGCCTACGCCCAGGACGCCTCCCCCGGCGACGTCCTCGTCGTGCTCTCGCTGCGGGGCGGCGTCGACGGGCTGTCGCTCGTCGCCCCGGTGGGCGACCCCGACTACGCGCGCCTGCGCCCGACCATCGCCGTGCCCGGAGCCAGCGGGGTGCCGACCGGCGACCGGCTGTTCGCCCTGCACCCGGCGCTCGCACCGCTGAAGCCGCTGTGGGACGCCGGCCGGCTCGGCGCCGTGCACGCCGTCGGGACGCCGGACGGCAGCCGGTCGCACTTCCGCGCCACCGAGGAGCTCGAGCGGGCCGCACCGGGCACGTCGCTGCGCACCGGGTGGCTCGACCGCGTCGTCGGCGTCAGCGCGACCGGCTCGGTGCTCGAGACCGTGCACCTGGGCGGCGGCGTGCTGCCGACCCTGCTGCAGGGCCCGTCGCGCGAGCTGACCGCCGCCTCGCTCCGCCGCTTCCGGCTCGACGGCGCGGAGTGGGTCGGCCCGCGGATGGCCGCCGCCGTGCGCGCGCTGCACGAGGGCGTCAGCGGGCCGGCCGTGCCCGCCGCCCGCGGCGTCCTGGCGGCCCTGGACGCCGTCGCCGCGGTCAACGCCGCCGCCGGGCCGCAGAACGGCGCGGTCTACCCGGACACCGACCTCGGCCGGGCGCTCGCCGACACCGCCCGCCTCGTGCGGCACGGCCAGGGCCTGCGCACCGTGTGCCTCGACGTCGGCGACTGGGACATGCACGCCGGGCTCGGCCGCGACGGCACCGGGTGGATGGCCGACCAGGCCGGCCGCCTGGCGCAGGCCCTCGCCGCCTTCGCCCAGGACCTCGGCGCGCTCATGTCCCGCGTCGTGGTCGTCACCGTGTCGGAGTTCGGGCGGCGGGCGGCCGAGAACGGCAGCGGCGGCACCGACCACGGGCACGGGAACGCGATGCTGCTGCTCGGCGGCGGCGTCGTCGGCGGGCGGGTGCACGGCCGGTGGCCGGGGCTGGCGCCGAGCGCGCTGGACGCCGGCGACCTCGCCGGCACCACCGACTACCGCGACGTGCTCGGCGAGCTGCTCGTGACCCGCTGCGGCGTGCCGGCGGGCGCTCTCGGCGACGTCTTCCCCGGGCACCGGCTGCAGCCGCTGGGGCTGGCCCGCACGCCGTAGCGCCCGCGCCCGTCAGGCGCCGGGCAGGCCGAGCCCCCGGACGGCGAGCCGGCCGAGGCGGGCGCCGACGGCGTCCGGCGGGTCGAGCAGCAGGACGGCGTGGCTGACGACGAGCCGCACGACGCTGTCGACGACGTCGTCCACCAGCGCCGGGTCGAGGTCCGGGTGGTGCCCGCGGACCCAGGCCGACAGCACCTCCGACGAGCGGTGCAGGAGCGGCTCGCCGCGGCTGGTGAGCAGCGGCAGCAGGCCCTCGTCGCCGGCGCCGCGGGTGCTCGTGAGCACCGTCTGCAGCAGCGGGTCGGCCTTCGTGCGCTCGAGCGTGAAGGTCACGGCCGCCCGCACGCCGTCCTCGAGCCGGCCCTCGTGCGCCTCGAGCTGCTCGGCCACGCCGAGCAGGAAGCGGTCGGTGACCCGCAGGACGAGGGCCTGGCCGAGCGCGTCCTTGGTGCCGAACTCGGCGTGCAGCGTCTGCCGGCTCACGCCGACCTCCGCCGCGATGGCGCCCATGCGCACCGCCCCCCACCCGCGGGCGACCACGAGGGCGTGCGCGGCGTCGAGCATCGCCTCGCGCACGCGCGCCCGGGCGTCGGCCCGGATGCCGGCGGCGGTGGTCACGGCGTCCATGCTGCCACGACAAGCGGTCCTCTGTTGTCTGGCCACTTGACAGCCTGAGTAGTTCTGTCGGACGCTGCGGACCCCGTCCTCCGGAGGTCCGATGCCCGTCCCGCGCGCTGAGCGCCCCTACGACCCGGCCGACCTGTCGTCGCTGGCGTTCTGGTCCGGCACCGCCGCCGACCGCGAGCGCACCTTCGCCGAGCTGCGCCGCGAGCGGCCCGTCTCCTGGCACCGCCCGGTCGAGAACGGCCTGTTCGAGGACCCGAACGACCAGGGCTTCTGGGCCGTCGTCCGGCACGCCGACCTCGTCGAGGTCACCCGCCGCCACGACGACTTCGTCTCCGGCCAGGGCATCGTCTTCGAGTCGATGCCACAGGAGCTGCTCGACGCCGGGCAGGGCTTCATCGCCATGGACCCGCCGCGGCACACGAAGGTGCGCCGCCTGCTCTCGTCAGCGTTCACGCCCAGGCAGATGGCGCGCATCGCCGACCGCATCGAGGCCAACGCGCGGCGCATCGTCGACGACATCGCGGAGGCGGGCGAGGTCGACTTCGTCGCCGACGTCTCGGCGCTCGTGCCGATGCACAACATCTGCGACATGGTCGGGATCCCCGAGTCCTACCGGCGCACCGTCGCCCACGAGGCGCAGTTCGCCGGCGGCTGGCGCGACGAGGACCTCATGCAGGGCGCCGACCCGCTGACCCGCCTCCTGGAGTCGACCCACACCGTCCGCGGGATCGCGCAGGAGCTCATCACCGCGCGCCGCGCCGACCCGCAGGACGACCTGCTCACCGCGCTCGTGCAGGCCGAGGTGGACGGCGAGCGGCTCACCGACGGCGAGATCGTCAGCTTCTTCGGCCTGCTCATGATCGCCGGCAACGACACGACGCGGCAGTCGACGAGCCACGGCATGAAGGCGCTCACCGACTTCCCCGACCAGCGGGCCTGGCTGGTCGAGGACCTCGACGGGCGGATGGGCACCGCGGTCGAGGAGATCGTGCGGTGGGCGTCGCCCATCATGACCTTCCGGCGCACCGCCGCGCGCGACACCGTCCTCGGCGGCGTCGAGATCACCGAGGGCGACAAGGTGGTCATGTTCTACGCCGCGGCCAACTGGGACGAGACCGTCTTCGAGGCGCCCGAGCGCTTCGACCTCTCGCGCAGCCCGAACCCGCACGTCTCGTTCGGCGGCGGCGGCGTCCACCACTGCCTGGGCAACCAGCTCGCCCGTCGCCAGCTCGCCGCGATCTTCCGCGAGCTGCTCACGCGGCTGCCCGACATCGAGGTCGTCGGCGAGCCGGTGCTCTCGAACGGCAACTTCTTCCACGGCGTCAACCGGATGACCGCGCGCTTCACCCCCGCGAGGAGGGCCGCCTGATGCGCATCGTGCTCGACGAGTCGAAGTGCTCCTCCCTCGGCATGTGCGAGGCCGTCGCCCCGGACCTGTTCGAGGTCGGCGACGACGGCGCCCTGCACCTGCTCGTCGTCGAGCCGCCGGACGACCGGCGCGCCGACGTCGAGGAGGCCGTCGCCGCGTGCCCGACCGGCGCCCTGTCGATCGGGTGACGGCCCCGCTCGTCGTCGTCGGGGCGTCGCTGGCCGGCCTGCGCGCCGTCGAGGGCGCCCGCCGGGCCGGGTGGACCGGGCCGGTCGTGCTCGTGGGGGCCGAGGAGCACCTGCCCTACGACCGGCCGCCGCTGAGCAAGGCCTGGCTCGCGCCCGGCGACGAGCCGGCCGTGCCGACGTACCGCGACGCCGCGGCGCTGTCGGAGCTGGCCGTCGAGCTGCGGCTCGGCACGCCCGCGACGGGCCTCGAGCTCGACGCCCGCGAGGTGGTGCTGGGCGACGAGCGGCTGCCGTACGGCGCCCTCGTCGTCGCCACCGGGGCGGCCGCCCGCCGGCTGCCCGGCCCCGCCCCGCAGGGCGTCCACGTGCTGCGCACCCTCGAGGACGCCCGCGCCGTCCGTGCCGCCCTCGATGCCGGGTCGCGGACGGTGGTCGTCGGCGCCGGCTTCATCGGCAGCGAGGTGGCGTCCGCCGCCCGGGCGCGCGGGCTGCCCGTGACCGTCGTCGAGGCGGCCGCGGTACCGCTCGCGCGGGCCTGCGGCGGCCCGGCGGCGGCGCTGCTCACCACGCTGCACGCCCGCGCCGGCACCGACCTGCGGTGCGGCACCGGGGTCTCCGGCTTCCGGGCCGAGGGCGGGCGTGCAGCGTGG
>DATMKB010000048.1:0-4060 GCA_035553635.1 Mycobacteriales bacterium | reverse complement strand
CCCCGCGACCCCGTCCGCGCCGTCCGCCCCAGCCCCTCGAGGTGACGCCACCGTGGCCCTGCCGCCCCTCACGCCCGAGCAGCGGGCGGCCGCCCTGGAGAAGGCTGCGGAGGCCCGGCGGGCGCGCGCGGCCCTCAAGGTGCGGCTCAAGACGAGCGGCACGAGCCTGGCCGACGTCCTGGCCGAGGGCGACAGCGACGACGTCATCGGCAAGATGAAGGTCGTCACGGTGCTGGAGTCGCTGCCGCGCGTCGGCAAGGTCAAGGCGCAGCAGATCATGGAGGAGCTCGAGATCTCCCCGTCGCGCCGCGTGCGCGGGCTCGGCGCCAAGCAGCGCGAGGCGCTGCAGCGCAAGTTCGACGCCTGAGCCGGTGAGCGGCCGGCTCACCGTCCTGTCCGGGCCCTCCGGCGTCGGCAAGGGCAGCGTCATCGCCGTCGTCCGCGAGCGGCACCCGCACGTCTGGCTCTCGGTCTCGGTGACCACCCGCGCGCCGCGCCCCGGCGAGGTGGACGGCGTGCAGTACCACTTCGTCGACGTGCCGGAGTTCGAGCGCATGGCCGCGGCCGGCGAGCTGCTCGAGCACGCCTGGTACGCGGGCAACGGCTACGGCACGCCGCGGCGCGCCGTCGAGGAGCGGCTGGCGGCCGGCGTGCCGGCGCTGCTCGAGATCGAGCTGCAGGGCGCCCGCCAGGTGCGCGCGGCGATGCCGGAGGCGCAGCTGGTCTTCCTCGCGCCGCCGTCGTTCGACGAGCTCGCCCGGCGGCTCACCGGCCGGGGCACGGAGGACCCGGAGCGCGTGCGCCGGCGGCTCGACCTGGCCCGCATCGAGATGGCTGCGGAGGACGAGTTCGACGTCGTCGTGGTCAACGACGACCTCGAGAGGGCCGCGGACCGGCTGGTAGCGTTGCTGGAGATCTGAACCCTTCCTGAGGAGTCCCTGCGTGGCCGGCACTGTCGCCAACCCGACCGGCATCACCAACCCGCCGATCGACGAGCTCCTCGACCGGACGGACTCCAAGTACAGCCTGGTGATCTACGCCGCCAAGCGCGCGCGCCAGATCAACGCGTACTACTCGCAGCTGGGCGAGGGCCTGCTCGAGTACGTCGGCCCCCTCGTGGAGACCGGCGTGCAGGAGAAGCCGCTGTCCATCGCGCTGCGCGAGATCAACGAGGGCCTGCTCACGCACGAGCAGACCGAAGAGCCGGCCCAGTAGCGCCCGTGCCCAGCGTCGTCCTGGGCGTGGCCGGCGGCATCGCCGCCTACAAGGCCGTCGAGCTGCTCCGGCAGCTCACCGAGACCGGTCACGACGTCCGCGTCGTGCCGACCGACAGCGCGCTGCGCTTCGTCGGCGCGCCCACCTGGTCCGCCCTGTCCGGGCACCCCGTCGGCACGAGCGTCTGGGACGACGTGCACGAGGTGCCGCACGTCCGCCTGGGGCAGGCGGCCGACCTCGTCGTCGTGGCCCCGGCCACCGCCGACCTGCTCGCGCGCGCCGCCCACGGCCTGGCCGACGACCTGCTCACCAGCACGCTGCTCACCGCGCGCTGCCCGGTGGTGCTGGCCCCCGCCATGCACACCGAGATGTGGGAGCACCCGGCGACGCAGGACAACGTCGCGCTGCTGCGCTCGCGCGGCGTCGTGGTGCTCGAGCCCGCCGTCGGCCGGCTCACCGGCGCCGACTCCGGCAAGGGGCGCCTGCCCGAGCCGGAGGAGATCGCCGCCGTCTGCCGCTCGGTGCTCGCCCGCGGCGGGGCGGCGCCCGACCTCGCCGGGCGCACCGTCGTCGTCAGCGCGGGCGGCACCCGCGAGCACCTCGACCCGGTCCGCTACCTCGGCAACCGCAGCAGCGGGCGGCAGGGGCACGCCCTGGCCCGCGCCGCCGTCGCCCGCGGCGCCCGGGTGGTGCTCGTGACCGCCTCCGCGCTGCCCGACGTCGCCGGGGCCGACGTCGTCCGGGTCACCAGCGCGGTGGAGCTGCACGACGCCGTGCTGGCCGCCGCGCCGGACGCCGACGCCGTGGTCATGGCGGCCGCCGTGGCCGACTACCGGCCCGCCGAGCGGCTCGCCGTCAAGCGCAAGAAGACCGACACCCTCACCGTCGAGCTGGTGCAGAACCCGGACGTGCTGCGGGCCCTCGGCGAGCGCCGCCGCGAGGGCCAGGTGCTCGTCGGCTTCGCCGCCGAGACCGGCGACGCCGACGGCTCGGTGCTCGACCACGGCCGCAGCAAGCTGGCGCGCAAGGGCTGCGACCTGCTCGTTGTCAACGAGGTGGGCGAGGTGGGGCACCCCACCGGCTTCGAGACCGACCAGAACGCCGCCGTCGTGCTCGGCGCGGACGGGTCCTCGACCGAGGTGCCGCTCGGCAGCAAGGACGCCCTGGCCGACGTCGTGTGGGACCTCGTGAGGGAGCGGCTCCACTAGGCTCGCCGGTGATGGCACTGCGCGCGCCCGCGCGAGCCCGAGCCCCGAGGAGCCCCGTGTCCCGACGCCTGTTCACGTCCGAGTCGGTCACCGAGGGCCACCCCGACAAGATCGCCGACGCCATCAGCGACGCCATCCTCGACGACCTGCTGAGCCAGGACCCCCGGAGCCGGGTCGCCGTCGAGACCCTCATCACCACCGGCCAGGTGCACATCGCCGGCGAGGTGACCACCGACGGCTACGCCGACGTCCCCCGGATCGTGCGCAAGACGATCCTCGACATCGGCTACGACTCCTCCCGCAAGGGCTTCGACGGCGAGTCGTGCGGCGTCAGCGTCTCGATCGGCGCGCAGAGCCCCGACATCGCGCAGGGCGTCGACACCGCCTACGAGGCGCGCGTCGAGGGCGATCAGGACGAGCTCGACCGGCAGGGCGCCGGCGACCAGGGCCTGATGTTCGGCTTCGCCTGCGACGAGACGCCCGAGCTCATGCCGCTCCCCATCGCGCTCGCGCACCGCCTAGCCCGGCGCCTCACCCAGGTCCGCAAGGACGGCGTCGTGCCCTACCTGCGGCCGGACGGCAAGACGCAGGTCACCATCGAGTACGTCGACGGCCGGCCGGCGCGCCTCGACACCGTCGTGGTGTCGAGCCAGCACGCCGAGGACATCGACATCGACACGCTGCTCAAGCCCGACATCGCCGAGCAGGTCATCGCGCCCGAGGTCGCCGAGCTCGGCATCGACACCGAGGGCTACCGCCTGCTCGTCAACCCGACCGGCAAGTTCGTCATCGGCGGCCCCATGGGCGACGCCGGCCTGACCGGCCGCAAGATCATCGTCGACACCTACGGCGGCTACGCCCGCCACGGCGGCGGGGCGTTCTCGGGCAAGGACCCGTCGAAGGTCGACCGCTCGGCCGCCTACGCCATGCGCTGGGTCGCCAAGAACGTCGTCGCTGCGGGGCTGGCCAGCCGCTGCGAGGTCCAGGTCGCCTACGCGATCGGCAAGGCCGAGCCGGTCGGCCTGTTCGTCGACACGTTCGGCACCGGCCAGGTCGACGACGCCGCGCTGCAGGAGGCCATCACCGAGGTCTTCGACCTGCGCCCGGCCGCGATCATCCGCGACCTCGACCTGCTGCGCCCGATCTACGCGCAGACCTCGGCGTACGGCCACTTCGGCCGCGAGCTGCCGGCCTTCACGTGGGAGACCACCGACCGCGCCGAGCTGCTGCGCAAGGCCGCCGGCGCCTGACCGGGGCTGTCGGGGGCGCTGGCTAGCGTCGCCGGCGTGACCACGGAGCCGGCGCCGGACCTGCCGGTCGCCCGCGTCGCGGTCGAGAGCGGGCTGACCCACCTCGACCGGCCGTTCGACTACGCGGTGCCACCCGAGGCGGCGGACGCCGCGCAGCCCGGCTGCCGGGTGCGGGTGCGCTTCGCGGGCCGCCTCGTCGACGGCTGGCTGCTCGAGCGGGCCGCGGCCAGCGAGCACGCCGGGCCGCTGGCGCCGCTCAAGCTGGTGAGCCCGGAGCCGGTGCTGAGCGACGAGGTGGCGGGGCTGGCCCGCGAGGTCGCCGACCGGCACGCCGGCACGCTGCCCGACGTCCTGCGCCTCGCGGTGCCGCCGCGGCACGCGCGGGTG
>DATMKB010000047.1:0-4261 GCA_035553635.1 Mycobacteriales bacterium | reverse complement strand
GGCATCTGCGAGACGCCGTACTCGCGCAGGATGTCGATGGCCTCGCGCACCGTCTCGGTGGGGTGCGTGTGCACGAAGCTCGGCAGCGGGCCGCCCGCGGCCGTCGACTTGGCCGCCATGACGTCGGCGACGGTCTGCTGGCCGTCGGCCTGCAGGAAGCCGTAGTCGGCCATCCACTCGTCGTTGAAGATCTTCGACAGGTAGCCGCGGCCGCCGTCGGGCAGAAGCACCACGACGACGTCGTCCGGCCCGGCGCGCTCGGCCACCCGCAGCGCGGCGACGACGGCCATGCCGCAGGAGCCGCCCACGAGCAGGCCCTCCTCGCGGGCCAGGCGCCGCGTCATGGCGAACGAGTCGCGGTCCGACACGGCGAGGATCTCGTCGGGCACGGCGGGGTCGTACGTCGTCGGCCAGAAGTCCTCGCCGACGCCCTCGACGAGGTACGGCCGGCCGTCGCCGCCGGAGTACACCGAGCCGACCGGGTCGGCGCCGACGACGCGGACCGACGGCTTGCGCTCCTTGAGGTAGCGCCCGACGCCGCCGAGGGTGCCGCCGGTGCCCGCGCCGGCGACGAAGTGCGTGACCCGCCCCTCGGTCTGCTCCCAGACCTCCGGGCCGGTGGACAGGTAGTGCGCCTGGGGGTTGGCCGGGTTCGAGTACTGGTCGGGCTTCCACGCGCCGGGGATCTCGCGCGCGAGCCGGTCGCTCACCGAGTAGTACGACCGCGGGTCCTCCGGGTCGACGGCGGTCGGGCAGACCTCGACCCGGGCGCCGTAGGCCCGCAGGACGTCGATCTTGTCGCGGGCCACCTTGTCGGGGCAGACGAAGACGCAGGAGTAGCCCTTCTTCTGCGCCACGAGCGCGAGCCCCACGCCGGTGTTGCCCGACGTCGGCTCGACGATGGTGCCGCCGGGCTGCAGGGCCCCGGAGGCCTCCGCGGCCTCGACCATGCCGAGGGCGATGCGGTCCTTCACCGAGCCGCCCGGGTTGAAGTACTCGACCTTGGCGTACACCGCGGCCGGCAGGCCCTCGGCGACCGTCGTCAGGCGCACCAGCGGGGTGCCGCCGACGAGGTCGATGACGTGGTCCACCACCCGCACGGGGCGCCTCCTGCACTGTGGAACGGTCCGTCGTCGGACCGGCTGCGGCGCAGCGTACGGCGCTAGGGTCGGGCCGAGTCCCTACCGACGAGTAGCCCCCGGGGAGGTCGCTGCGGTGACGGCCGTCCCGCTCGCCGACGGCGTCTGGCGCATCCCGACGGCGCCGGCCGACACGGTCAACAGCCTGCTGCTGGCCGACGACGACGGCAGCCTCGTGCTCGTCGACGCCGGCCTGCGCGGCGCGCACCGGGCGGTGCTGCGGGCGATCGCCGACGTCGGCAAGCAGCCCGGCGACGTCCAGCGGATCCTGCTCACGCACGGGCACAGCGACCACGCCGGCGGCCTGGCCCGCACGCAGCGCGCCACCGGCGCGCAGGTGCTCGCGCACGAGGACGAGGCGCAGTACGTCCGCGAGGGCACGCCGCCGCCCGCCGGCACCACCACCGGCCGCCTGCTGGCGCGCCTGCCCGGCACGGGCTTCGCCCGCACCGACGTCGACGGCACCTTCGCCGACGGCGCCGTCCTCCCCGTGGCCGGGGGGCTGCAGGTCGTGCACACGCCCGGGCACTCGCCGGGCCACTGCTCGTTCCTGCACCTGCGCAGCGGCGTCCTGCTCACCGGCGACGCGGTGTTCAACGTCCGCGGCCTGCGGTACTCGCCGAAGACCTTCTGCACCGACGTGCCGCTGTCACGCGAGACCGCCAGCCGGCTCGGCGAGCTGTCGTTCGACGTCGTCGCCTTCACCCACGGCGCGCACATCGCCACCGGCGCGCAGGCGGCGCTGCGGGCCTTCCTCGCCGGGCGGCCGTCGTGAGCCCGCGGGTCCCGCGGCCGCCGCGCCCCGGGCGGCGGGCGCGGTGGGTCGCCACCAAGGCGGCGTACGGCGGCGGCGGGTTCGGCACGGCGGCGGCGGCCACGGTCGCGCTCGTGCGGCTCGAGGCGCGGCTCGCCCGCCACGTCATCGGCACGCCGTTCGAGCAGGCGCCGCGGGCCGCCGGGTCGTACGGCCGCGGCCGGCGCGGCGAGAAGCCGGTGCACCTGGTCGTCCTCGGCGACAGCGCCGCCGCCGGCCTGGGCTGCGAGCGGCCGGAGGAGACCCCCGGCGCGCTGTTCGCCGGCGGCATCGCGCGCGACCTGCGCCGGCGCGTCGACCTCGACGTCGTCGCCGTCTCGGGCGCCAAGAGCGCCGACCTCGACGTGCAGGTCTCGCGGGCGCTGCGCCGGCCGGTCGACGTCGCCGTGATCATCGTCGGGGCCAACGACGTGACCCACCGGGTGCCGGTCGCGTCCGCGTGCCGCGACCTCGGCCGCGCCGTCGCCCGCCTGCGCGACGCCCGCGCCGTGGTGGTGGTCGGCACGTGCCCGGACCTCGGGACCGTCAAGCCGCTGCTGCAGCCGCTGCGCACCGCCGCCCGGGTGCTCAGCCGACGGCTGGCCCGCTCGCAGACCGTCTGCGTCGTCGAGAACGGCGGCGTCGCCGTCTCCCTGGGCGACCTGCTGGGCGAGATGTTCTCGTCGGAGCCGCACCTGTGGAGCGCCGACCGCTTCCACCCCTCGGCCGACGGCTACCGGCGGATCGTCGACGCGATGCTGCCGAGCATGCTCGAGCCGCTCGGCGTCGACCACCCGGTGAGCGTCCCGCTCGGCGAGTCGGTGCAGGACGTCACCGTCGCCGCCGGGGTGGCCTCCCGGGAGGCGGGCCTCGCCGTCGAGACGGTGGAGGGCGGCGAGGGCGCGGCCGGGCACGGGCGCCTCGCGCGGCTCACCCGGCGGCTGCCGCTGGTCGGCCGCGGAGCGCCCGAGGCGCGCACCGACGAGCCGGTCGACGACGAACCGGCCTGACGCCGTCCGGGGGATCGCCCGACCGAACGCCGTTCGGCCCGGCGTACCCTTCGCTCGGAAGCCCGGCGCCCCTCCACCGGCGGCGCCCTCCCCCGCTGACAGGAGAACCCCGTGCCCGAGGCAGTGATCGTCGCGACCGCCCGCTCGCCCATCGGGCGCGCCTTCAAGGGCTCGCTCAAGGACATCCGTCCGGACGACCTCACCGCGACCGTGGTCCGCGCCGCCCTCGACAAGGTGCCGGCCCTCGACCCGACCCAGATCGACGACCTGATGCTCGGCTGCGGCCTCCCCGGCGGCGAGCAGGGCATGAACATGGGCCGCGTCGTCAGCGTCCTGCTCGGCATGGACCACCTGCCCGGCACGACCATCACGCGCTACTGCTCGTCGTCGCTGCAGACCACCCGCATGGCCTTCCACGCCATCAAGGCCGGCGAGGGCGACGCCTACATCTCGGCCGGCGTCGAGACCGTGAGCCGCTTCATCAAGGGCAACAGCGACATGGTCCCCGGCCAGGAGCTGACGAACGAGAAGTTCGCCGACGCCCAGCTGCGCACCATGAAGTCGTCCGAGGGCGGCCTGGACAGCTGGACCGACCCGCGCGAGGGCGGCGACCTGCCCGACGTCTACATCGCCATGGGCCAGACCGCCGAGAACGTGGCGCTGCTCAAGGACGTCTCGCGCCAGGAGATGGACGAGTTCGCGGCCCGCTCGCAGCAGCTCACCGAGAAGGCGATCGCCGACGGCTTCTGGGAGCGCGACGTCGTCCCCATCACCACGCCCGACGGCCAGACCGTCGTCAAGGACGACGGCCCGCGCGCCGGCACCACGGTCGAGGGCCTGGCCGGCCTCAAGCCGGTCTTCCGCCCCGACGGCCGCATCACCGCCGGCAACGCCTGCCCGCTCAACGACGGCGCCGCCGCGGTCATCGTCATGAGCGACACCAAGGCCGAGGAGCTGGGCCTGCAGCCGCTGGCCCGCATCGTCTCCACCGCCGTCACCGGCCTGTCGCCGGAGATCATGGGCCTCGGCCCGGTCGACGCGATCAAGCTCGCGCTGGCCCGCGCCGGTCATGCCGAACGGGTGGCCGACGGCGATGGCGCCGCCGTGCACGTTGAGCTTGTCGAGCGGGATCCCGACCTCCTTGTAGGAGGGGATGACCTGCGCGGCGAACGCCTCGTTGATCTCGAACAGGTCGATGTCGTCGACGGTCTTGCCGGCGCGGGCCAGCGCGAGCTTGATCGCGTCGACCGGGCCGAGGCCCATGATCTCCGGCGACAGGCCGGTGACGGCGGTGGAGACGATGCGGGCCTGCAGCCGCT
>DATMKB010000046.1:0-2300 GCA_035553635.1 Mycobacteriales bacterium | reverse complement strand
GTGAGCAGGCGGGCGCCGAGGCCCTGCCCCTGGTGCGACGGCGCCACCGCCATCGTCTGCACCCACGCCTCGTCCGGGTAGTCGCACAGCCCCGCGTAGCCGACGACGTCGTCGCCGTCGAGGGCGACGACGTACGCCCGGGTGTCGAGCTGGCCGAGCTCGGACCAGAAGGTGCGCGCGGTCCACGGCTGCTCGCCGAACAGCTGCCGCTCCAGCGGCATGAGCGCCTCCACGTGCCACCACCGCATCCGGGCGAGGGTCACCACGAGAGGGGCTCCCGGACCGTGCGCCCGTGCCGCAGGGCGACGCGCAGCAGCGCGTCGCCGGCGCGCAGGTGCACCTCGTCGTCGAGCCGGCCGAGCCACACGGCGTCGGGACCGAGGTGGTCGCTCTCCCACACCAGGCCCTCGGCGTCGTAGGCCGACAGGCCCTCGTCGTCGAGCAGCAGCGCGAGCCCGAGGTCGGGCATCGGCGCGAGGTGCCGGGCGGTCGGGCGCGGCAGCCGCGACCAGACGTCGGGCAGCCCCGAGTGCACGAGGTACGGCTCGGCACCCGCGGCGACGAACACCGTCGACGGGTGCGGCCACGACGCCACGACCGACAGGCGACCGGCGTGGAGCTCGCTGGCGAAGACCGCGGTCCAGCTGTCGCCGTGCGCCGGCGCGACGCGCAGCCAGATCCCGTCCGACCCGCCGTCGCGGCGCGCGCCGGGGTAGTAGACGACCTCGGCCGCCCGGCCCGGCACGCGCCGCTCGTGGGCCGCGTCCCAGTCGCGCGGGAACGCGTCGAGCCAGAGGGGCGTGTCGCTCACCCGGGGCCGTCCTGCACGCCCCGGGAGCCTACGACCGGGGTCAGCCGGTGGTCGTCGGCGCGGGCTCGTAGTGCGGCAGGTCGAAGAACGAGCCGCCCTGGCCGTCGAGGTAGCCGTAGCCGGCGCTGACCTGCTTGTTCGAGACCTCGGCCGACAGCCCTCGGACCGCGACGCCGTCCAGGTTCGCCGGCACGGTGAACTCGTACTTGTAGACGGCGTCCGCAGCGGTCGCCACGACCGGCTTGCTGATCTCCACGGACCCGAGCGGGACGAACTTCTTGTTGTCGACGCGCACCGCGCTGAGGGCGACCTTCACCGTCGACAGCGCGCCCACGGGGGTGCTGGCGGAACCGGTCTGCCGCAGCGTCACCTGCCCGACGATCTTGCTTCCGCCCACGAGGACGTAGGACGGCAGCAGGGTCGCGTCCGGGCTGAAGACCTGCGCCGCGGGCTCGACCGCCATGCCGGCCGGCGTGATCGTCAGCGCGGTGCCGGTGCTGTTCGTGCCGCGGTCGAGCGACAGGGCGTAGTTCTGGCTGACGCAACGGGGGTCAGCGCCCTCGGTGACGCACTGGATCGCCTTCTGGACGCGCTCGGTGGTCTGCACGGGGGCGGTGCCCGCCGTGCTCCCCGCGGCCGCGCCGCCGGTGGCGACGACGAGGCCGAGGACGGCGGTGGCGGTGCGGAGCTTCATGACTTCCTCCAGGCAGCTGGGTGGCTGCCCGAGGAGTTCGCCGTGTGAGGTTCGTCTCCTGCCTCAGGCCGTCACGGGCTTGGCCGCACCCGGCGGGACGGCGTCGGGCCGCCGGAGGTAGAGCGGTGTGAGCGGCTCGGACGGCGCGCCGTCCAGCACCCGGCGGGCCGCCAGCAGCACGAGCGCGTCCGGCGAGGGGTGGAGCGGCTCGACGGCCTGCGGGAAGTGCTCGCGGTAGCGCAGGGCGCCCTCGCCGACCACCCGGCCCTGCCAGCCGCTGTCGGCCACGATGCGCGCGAGCTCGGCCGGCGTGCTCACCGCCGGGCCGGCGACCCGCTCGTCGTGCTCGTCGTACTCCGCCCAGTAGACCTCGCGGCGGCGCGCGTCCGTGACGACGAGCCGCGGCCCGGGCTCGTCGTCCCAGGCGCCGACGGCGTCGAGCGAGCAGCAGCCGTAGGCCGGGATGCCGAGGGCGTCGGCGAGCGCGAGCCCGGTGACGATGCCGACCCGCAGCCCGGTGAACGGCCCCGGGCCGAGGCCCACGGCCACGGCGCGCAGCGACCGGCGCGAGGCCCGCACCTCCGCGAGCACCTCGCGGATGCCGGTGGCGAGCAGCTCGCCGTGCCGCTGGCCGTCGGTGCGCGACCACACCGCCGAGCGGCCCCAGCGCACCTGCCCGTCGTCCTCGCGCTCGAGGTCCACCACGGCCGCCTGCACCGCCGCGGAGCTGGTGTCGAGGGCGAGGACGAGCACGCGGCGAGCCTAGGCGCGGTGTCGCTGACGTCACGCCCGCTC
>DATMKB010000045.1:0-3400 GCA_035553635.1 Mycobacteriales bacterium | reverse complement strand
CGGCACGGTGGGGGTGGCCGGAGCCGCCGCCCGGGTCGGGACAGCGGCCGGCGCGGTGCCCCGGGCGCTGTTCGTCGCCCGCACCCCCGGCGCCGCCGCGCCGGGCCGCACGGCCCGGGTGGTCGTGGCGGCCGACCGCGGGCTGACGGGGTACGGCGGCACGGCGCTGCTCGCCACGGTCCTGCACCGAGACCCCGGAGGCAGGCGGAGCGCCGACCACCGGGTGCTCGGTCCGGCGCCGGTCGGGTACGGCCTGCCGGGCGCCGCGACGGACGCGGCGTGGCACACCAGCCTGGCCGGCCCCGGGTGGACCCGCAGCGAGCCGGTGCGCGGGCCGGTGCTGGGCCCGCCGCTGCCGCCCGAGCCCCGTCCGGCTGCCGGCACGGGCGCGCGCCCGTGACACCGCTCCTGGTGCCCGTGCCCGACGCCGCGGAGCTCGTGCCCGTGGAGGAGCCCGGCGTGCTCCTGGCGCTGCGGGTCCCGCCGGAGGACCAGGAGTCCGGCGACGTCGGCGTCGTGGTGGCCGACCGGCCCCTGCCAGGGAAGCCCGGCGCGGGTCAGCCGGTGCTGGCCGGCCTGCACAGCTGGCTGGTGCGCCGCACGTCCGCGGCCGGCCAGGTCGAGCTGGTCCCGACGCCGTGCGGTCCGGCCGTCGCGGCCGTGGACCGCCTGCCGTCCGCGGACGGCCCGGTCACCACCGCGCAGGCGGTGCTGCCCCGCGGCGACCGGGTGCTGCACGTGAGCGCGGCCGCGCCGGGGGAGCAGCCGGCGCGGGTCGCCGCGCTGGTCGCCGGCCTGCTCGCCGGCCTGCGGGAGGAGGAGCCGGCTCTCGTCAGGACGGGTAGTGGCGCAGCGCCGGGCCGGTGTACACCTGCCGCGGGCGGCCGATCTTCGTCGCCGGGTCGTTGATCATCTCGCGCCACTGGGCGATCCAGCCGGGCAGCCGGCCGAGCGCGAACAGGACGGTGAACATCCGCGTCGGGAAGCCCATCGCCTTGTAGATGACGCCCGTGTAGAAGTCGACGTTCGGGTACAGCTTGCGCTCGACGAAGTAGTCGTCGGACAGCGCCGCCTCCTCGAGCTGCATAGCGAGGTCGAGCATCGGGTCGTGCGTCTCGAGCTCGGCCAGCACGTCCTTGGCGACCTTCTTCACGATCGCGGCGCGCGGGTCGTAGTTCTTGTAGACGCGGTGGCCGAAGCCCATGAGCTTGACGCCCGGCTCCTTGTCCTTCACGCGCTGCACGAAGCGGGCGACGTCGCCGCCCTCGGCCTGGATGCCCTCGAGCATCTCGAGCACGGCCTGGTTGGCCCCGCCGTGCAGCGGGCCGAACAGCGCCGCGACGCCGGCCGACACGGAGACGAACAGGTTGGCGTTGCTCGACCCGACCAGGCGGACGGTCGACGTCGAGCAGTTCTGCTCGTGGTCGGCGTGCAGCAGGAACAGCAGGTTGAGCGCCTTGCTCATCGTCGGGTTGACCTGGAACTCCTCGGCGGGCACGCCGAAGGTCATCCGCAGGAAGTTGTCGACGTAGCCGAGGCTGTTGTCCGGGTAGAGGAACGGCTGACCGATCGACTTCTTGTACGCGTACGCGGCGATGGTCGGCATCTTGGCCAGCAGCCGGATGGTGGACTGCTCGACGTGCTCGGGGTCGAAGGGGTCGAGGCTGTCCTGGTAGAAGGTCGACAGGGCGCTGACGGCCGACGAGAGCACCGCCATCGGGTGCGCGTCGGTCGGGAAGCCGCCGAAGAACTCGCGGAAGTCCTCGTGCAGCATCGTGTGCTTGCGGATCTTGCCCTTGAAGTCGGCGAGCTCCTCCGGCGTGGGCAGCTCGCCGTAGATGAGCAGCCAGGCGACCTCGAGGAAGCTGGCCCGCTCGGCGAGCTCCTCGATGGGGTAGCCGCGGTAGCGCAGGATGCCGGCGTCGCCGTCGATGTAGGTGATGGACGACTCGCACGAGGCGGTGTTCACGAAGCCCGGGTCGAGCGTCACCATGCCGGTCGTCGAGAGCAGCTTGGGCACCTCGATGCCGGCCGGCCCCTCCGTGCCGGTCCTGACCGGGAGCGGCAGGCTGCCGCCCGGGTGCTCGAGCGTGACGTCGGACATGCGGTGGCCTCCGGTGTCGGCTGACGGCGGGCAGGGGTGGCCTGCGGGCCCCCATCCTCCCTCGACCCGCCGGCGGCCGCCCCACCGGGGGACCGACCGCGAGATCCTGCGCCTGGCGCTGCCCGCCCTCGGGGCGCTCGTGGCCGAGCCGCTGTACCTGCTGGCCGACAGCGCGGTGGTCGGCACGCTCGGCACGGCGCCGCTCGCCGGCCTCGGCCTGGCCGGCACGGTGCTCACGACGGCGGTGGGGCTGTGCGTCGTGCTCGCCTACGGCACCACGGCGACGGTCTCCCGGCGGCTCGGCGCCGGCGACCTCGACGGCGCGCTGCGGGCGGGCCTGGACGGCATGTGGCTGGGCCTCGTCGCGGGCACGGCGCTCGCGGTCGCGGGCGTGCTGGGCGCCCCCGCGCTGCTGCGCGCGATGGGCGCCTCGGCCGACGTGCTGCCGCACGCCGTCGCCTACCTGCGGGTGAGCGCGCTCGGCCTGCCGGCGATGCTGCTCGTCCTCGCCGCCACGGGCGTGCTGCGCGGGCTGCAGGACACCCGCACGCCCCTGGTCGTGGCGGTGTGGAGCGCGGCCGGCAACGCCGTCCTGTCGGCCGTCCTCGTGCTCGGGCTCGGCCTCGGCGTCGCCGGGTCGGCGGCGGCCACGGTCGTCGCCCAGGTCGCGGCCGCCGCCGCCTACCTCGCGGTGCTGGGGCCGGCGCTGCGGCGCTCGGGCGTGCCGCTGCGCCCGCGGGCGGCCGGCCTGCGGCGCACGGCGTCCAAGGGCGGGCTGCTGCTCCTGCGCACCGCGACGCTGCGTGCGGCCCTGGTCGGGGCGACGGTGGTGGCGACGTCGATGGGGGACGAGGAGCTCGCCGCCCACCACGTCGTGCTGCTCGTCTGGTCGCTGCTCGCCCTGGTCCTCGACGCCGTCGCGATCGCCGCCCAGGCCCTCACCGGCCGGTCGCTCGGCGCCGGCGACGCCGCGGGCACCCGCACGACGACGCGGCGGATGGTGCAGTGGGGCGCCGCCGGCGGCGTGCTGCTGGGGCTGGTCGTGCTCGCGTCCGCGCCGCTGCTGCCGGCGCTGTTCTCCTCCGACCCGGACGTCCGCCGGCTGATGACCGCCGCCCTGGTGGTGGCCGGCCTGCTGCAGCCCGTGGCGGGGGTCGTCTTCGTGCTCGACGGGGTGCTCATCGGCGCCGGGGACGACCGGTACCTCGCGCTGGCCGGCCTGCTGCCCCTCGCCGCGTTCGCCGCGGCGGCGGGCGCCGTCGTCCTGCTCGGGGCGGGGCTGAGCGCGCTGTGGTG
>DATMKB010000044.1:0-8693 GCA_035553635.1 Mycobacteriales bacterium | reverse complement strand
CGACGACACCGCCACCCGCGAGTACCGCTACGGCGACGACCTGCGCCGGGTGCACTGGCGCAGCACGGCCCGCGTCGGCGAGCTCATGGTGCGGCGCGAGGAGCAGCCGTTCCAGAACCGGGCGACGCTCCTGCTCGACGGCCGCGCCTCGGCCCACCGGGGCGACGGCCCGGCGTCCTCCTTCGAGTGGGCCGTGTCCGCCGTCGCGTCGATCGGCGTGGCGCTGGGCCGGGCCGGCTTCGGCCTGGGCGTGGTGCGCGAGGACGGCGAGCCGCTGGGACCGCCCGGGCTCCCGGTCACCGAGGGGCTTCTCCTCGAGGCGCTGGCCACCGTGCGCACCGGTCCGGCCGACGAGCTCGACGTCGAGCGGCTCCGCCGCACCGGCGGCGGCGTGCTCGTCGCCGTGCTCGGCGACCTGGCGCCCGAGGCGGCCGAGCGGCTCGCCCGGGTCCGCCCCGCGCAGAGCGGCGGCGTCGCCGTGCTGCTCGACACCGCCAGCTGGACGACGTCCGGCGGGCCCCGCGACCGCACCGCCACGACGGCCGCCGTCCTGGCCGGCGCCGGCTGGCGGGTGCTGCCCGTCGCGCACGGCACCACCCTCGCGTCGGTGTGGCCGCTGGCCGCCCGCCGCGGCGCCGGCGCCCCCCTGCCCCCGCACCTCGCCCGCTCGGGGTCCCGTCCCGCCGGAGACCGCACCGCATGACCGCCGCCACCCGCACGACCCTGCTCGCCGCGCTCGCGGTGGTGCTGGCCGCCAGCGCGCTCACGCCACTGTTCGCCGACGCGTCCTGGGTGCCGCCCGTGGTGGCCGGCGTCGGCGCCGTCGCGGGCGGGATGCTGCTCGCCCGCCGGCTGCGGGTGCCCCTGCTGCTGCAGCCGCTGCTCGCGGTGCCGCTCCTCACGGTGCTCGCCGGCCTGCTCTTCGCCCGCGACACCCTCGTGCTCGGCCTGCCGACGCCGGAGACCGTCGTCCGCCTCGGCGAGGTGCTCGGCGAGGGGCTGCTCGCCGTCGAGACCGAGCGCGCCCCCGTGCCCGTCGTGCCGGGCCTGGTGCTCCTGGCGCTGCTCGGCGTCGCCGCGGCGGCCCTGCTCGTCGACGCCCTCGCGGTCACCGCCCGCCGGCCTGCGCTCGCCGGGCTGCCGCTGCTGGCGATGCTCGCGGTGCCGTCCGGCTTCCTGCCCGGCGGCGTCGGCTGGTGGCCCTTCGTGCTGGGCGCCACCGGCTGGCTGCTCCTGCTCGTCGACGACGCCGGCACCCGCGTCGCGCGCTGGGGCACCGCGCTGCGGGCCGGCAGCCGCAGCGGCCCGCTCGACGACAGCAGCCTGGGGCGCACCGGCCGCCGGGTCGGCGTCGCGGCGCTGGGCCTGGCCGTCGTCGTCCCGGCGCTGCTGCCGGGCATGGAGGCGCGGCTGCTCACCGGCGGCACCGGCAGCGGCTTCGGCGGCTCCCGCACGGTGACCACCTACAACCCGATCACCGAGCTCGGCGGCCAGCTGCGCCTGCCCGAGCCGCAGCCGCTGCTGGTCTACGCGACCAACGACCCGGCGCCCGACTACCTGCGCCTCACCACGCTCGACCGCTTCGACGACGCTTCGGGCTGGCGCGCGTCCGACCTGTCGGCCGACGTCCGCCGCGACGCCGTCAGCGGCGGCATCCCGGTGCCGACCGCCGTCCGCAGCGCCCCGGGCCAGGAGGTCGCGACGCGCGTGCGCATCCAGGGCCTGGGCGGCCCCTGGATGCCGACGCCGGCCGTGCCGACCCGCGTCTCGGTCGACGGGCCGTGGCTGTGGGACCGCGACAGCGAGACCGTCTTCTCCACCCGGGTCGACCTGCAGGAGGTCGACGCGCCGTACGAGGTGTCCGTGCGCAAGGTCGTGCCCGACCCCGCGCGGCTGCGCGCGGCCGACGCGCTGCCCGACGACCTCGCGCCCTTCGCCGAGCCGCCGCAGGTCTCGCCGTACGTCCAGCAGCTCACCCAGGAGGTCGTGGCCGGCGCCGAGACGCCCTACGACCAGGTCGCGGCGCTGCAGGCCTTCTTCCGCGACGCCGACAACGGCTTCACCTACAGCGAGGACGCCGACGTCCCGAGCATCGACGCCCCGAACGCGCTCGAGGCGTTCCTGCGCGGCCGGCAGGGCTTCTGCGAGCAGTACGCCTCCGCGATGGCCGCGATGGCGCGCGTCCTCGGCCTGCCCGCGCGGGTCGCGGTCGGCTTCACGCCGGGCTCGCCGATCGGCGAGGGGCAGTACCAGGTCACCACCAACGACGCCCACGCCTGGCCCGAGGTCTGGTTCGAGGAGGGCGGCTGGGTCCGGTTCGAGCCGACCCCCCGCGCGGAGCAGGTGACGACGCCGGACTACACGGTGCCGCCGGCCCCCGAGCAGGAGGAGGTGCCCGAGCCGGCCGCCTCCTCGCCGGCCGCCACCCCGGACGCCACGGCGCCGCAGCCCACCGCGCCCGCCGCGCCGGTCGACCCCGAAGCCGCCGGCGGCGACGACGCTGCCGGCGCCCTGCCCGGCTGGCTCTCGCCGCGCCGGCTCCTCGGCGCCGCCGTGCTCGCGATCCTGCTCGCCGGCCCCGCGCTCGTCGCGGCGGCCCGCCGCCGGCGCCGCTGGCGCGAGCCCGGCCCGCAGGCGGCCTGGGCGCAGGTGGTCGAGGACGCCGGCGACGTCGGGCACCGGTGGAACCCGGCCGACTCGCCGCTGGCGGCCGCCGCCCGGCTCGTCGAGGCCCGCGGCCTCGGCCCGGACGCCTCCGCGGCGCTCACCGGGATCGCCGCCGACCTCGAGCGCGAGCGCTACGCCCGGCCCGGCTCGACTCCGGCGGCCGACGCCGACCGGCTGCGCGACGCGGCCGCCGCGGTGCGGGCCGCGCTGCTCGCCGGAGCTCCGGCGCGCACGCGCTGGACGGCCCGGCTGCTGCCGGCGTCGTCGCTGCGGTGGGCGGCGGACGCCGGCGGGCAGCGCGTCGCGGACGTGCTCGACCGGGTCGACGGGCTCGTCGGTGCCGCGACGGCGCGCGTGCGGGCCCTCGGCCGCGGGACGGCGTAGCGCCGCTGGAGCCGGGACGCTGCTCCCAGCCGGTGCGCGGCCTGTGCCGCGCGGGTCGCCGGTGCTCGCGGCACCGTCCTGGCGCTGTCGCGCCGGCGTCAGCGAGCGCTCGGACCGGCCGGCGCGGGGCCCGGGGCCGTAGCGCCGTCGAGGACACCGGCGTCCTTGCCCGCGCGGTCGGCGGGACGGGGCGTCGGCCCGTGCTCCTCGAGCGACGGACCCGTCGTGCGCGGCGCACCGTTGTCGGCCGGCGCGTCCCGGGAGGGAGCGCGCCGACCCGGACCCGGGGTCCTAGCGGCCGCGCTCGTCCCAGCGGCGGCGCCAGCGCTCCTCGAGACGGGCGACGAGGCCGCCCGAGCTCTGCGGGCGCTGCGGGCGCGAGCGCTGCGAGCGACCCGCCGGGGTGGAACGGCGCGGGCCGGCGGCCGGGGCCTCCGGACCCAGCGCGGCGGTGCCCTGGCCCATGCGCTTGTACGCCGTCATGGCGAGCAGGAGCGCCGCCACCATGATGGCGAAGCCGGCGATGCCGACGAGGTACTGCTGGACGACCGCGCCCGTGATGAGCACCGCGAAGCCGACCACCAGCACGAGGGCCGCCTTGACCAGGCGCCGCTTCATGTGGGTGCGCAGGTCGGTCTGCCGCACCGTGGAGGCGAACTTCGGGTCCTCCTGGTAGAGGGCGCGCTCGATCTGGTCGAGCAGACGCTGCTCGTGCTCAGAGAGCGGCACGGCGATCCCTCCCCGAGAGGCGTCGGTCGGCGAGCCGGGCGGCCCTGCCGGAAGGATACGAGCCCGAGCGCCGCTCGTCACGGCGAGTGCGCGAAGAGGGGCCGCGGCGTGCGACGGCCGCGCGCACGGCACCGGGGGCAGTCGGTGCGGACATGGGCTCACCTGCCCGTTCTGGTCGTGGAGCGAGTGGGAGGACGGTTCCCCGACAGGACCGGCCTGCACCTGACGAACGGGTGACGAGGCCGTCGCGTGCCCGACCGGCCGCCCGACCTCCCGGGAACTCCGGTCCGGAGCTCGGCGGGCGGCCTCACGCCGGGGCCGAGGGGCCGGCCGGGTCGACGAGCACCGCCGGGCGCACCGCTCCGGCGCCGAACCGGCGGGACGCCCGGTCCACGGCCTGCTCGGCCTCCCGCCAGCCGGAGTCCCGCTCGCCCAGCAGCAGCTGCCGCGGCGCGCTCGCCGCGTCGGCGATGCCCTCGACGCGCACGCCCACCAGGCGCAGCCGCGCCCGCTCGAGCCCGAGGGCCTCGTACAGCGACAGCGCCGTCTCGTAGACGGTGCGCCCGACGTCGGTGTGCTCCTTCAGCGTCCGGGACCGCGTGATCGTCGTGAAGTCGGCGAACCGGACCTTGATCGAGACGGTGCGGCCCACCTGCCCGTGCGCGCGCATCCGCGCCGCGGTGCGCTCGGAGAGCCGCAGCAGCTCGCGGGCGATGACCGCCGGGTCGTCGACGTCGGACGGGAAGGTCTCCTCCGCCCCGACGCTCTTGTCCGGCTCGGACGGCACGACGACGCGCGCGTCCCGTCCCCAGGCCAGCGCCGCGAGGTGGGCGCCGGCCGCCGGGCCGAGCGCGCGCTGCAGCGTGGTGACCGGTGTGGAGGCGAGGTCGCCGACGGTGTGCAGCCCGAGCCGGGCGAGCACCTCGGCGGTCTTCTCCCCCACGCCCCACAGCGCGCCGACCGGCAGCGGGTGCAGGAACGCGACGACGTCGTCGGCCGGCACGACGAGCACGCCGTCGGGCTTGCACCGCCCGGAGGCGAGCTTGGCGACGAACTTCGTCGACGCGACGCCGACCGAGCAGGTGATGCCCTGCTCGTCCTCGACCGTGGCCCGCACCCACTCGGCGACCTGCCGCGGCGTGCCGAGCCGCCGCCGCGCGCCGGCGACGTCGAGGAACGCCTCGTCGAGCGACAGCGGCTCGACGAGCGGCGTCACCGACCGGAACACCGCCATGACGCCGGCGCTCGCCCGGCTGTAGGCCTCCGGCTGCGGCCGGAGGACGGTCGCCTGCGGGCACAGCCGCCGAGCCCGGGCCATCGGCATCGCGCTGTGCACGCCGTACTGCCGTGCCTCGTACGTCGCGGACAGCACGACCCCGCGGCTGCCGCTGCCGCCGACGATGACCGGCGTCCCGCGCAGGTCGGGCCGCTCGAGCAGCGAGACGCTCGCGTAGAAGGCGTCCATGTCGACGTGCAGCACGGTGCAGCCGGTGTCGTCGGCCTGCGGCCCGGCCGTGCCGCCGTGCCGGCCGCCGACCGGGGCGCGGCTCACCGGGCCCCCCTAGCGGCGGGCGAGGACGTGCAGCTGGGTCGCGAGGTCGCGGAAGGGCGGGCGGGTCGACAGCGCCCGCTCGAGCGCGAGCAGCGCCGCGGCGGCACCCGGCTCGAGGTCGAGCGCGGCGGCCGGGACGAGGTCGGCGACGACCCGCACGCCGTGCAGCTGCTCGACCGCCAGGCCGGCGGCCTCGAGCAGCGGGGCGAGCGCGTCGGCGGTGAAGCGGCGGGCCGTGCCGTCGGCGTCGCCCCAGCGGCCGGCGGGGTCGGTGAGGACGCGCGCGGCCTCGTCGGGGTGGCCGGCGACGGCGCGGGCGAGCACGGCCGCCTCGCGCCCGGCGACGAGCAGCGACAGCCGCCCGCCCTCGCGCAGCGCACCGGCCGCGGCGACGAGCGCGGCGGCCGGGTCGTCGACGACCTCGAGGACGCTGTGGCACAGGACGAGGTCGGCGCTGCCCGGCGCGACGACGCGCGGCAGGTCGTCGAGGTCGCCCTGCACGGCCGCGACCCGGTCGGCGACGCCCCGCTCGGCCGCCCGCCGCTGCAGCGCGGCGAGCGAGTCGGGGCTGGGGTCGACGACGGTGACCCGGTGGCCGGCCTCGGCGAGCGGGACGGCGAAGCCGCCGGTGCCGCCGCCGGCGTCGACGACGTGCAGCCCGCCGGCCTGCTCGCCGGCCTGCTCGCCGGACTGCTGCCCGGCCGTCTGCTCGGCCAGGACGGCCGACAGGACCTCCCAGACCACGGCGGTGCGGGGCGAGCCGGCGAGGCCGGAGAGGTCGGGCACGCCGCGGAGCCTAGTGAGCGGGAGGCGCTCGTGCGCCGCTCACCCACCGGAGCTCCCCGGGCTGGCGTGCCACAGCTTGCGCGGCGCGCCCGCGCCCCGGCTCGTGCCGGTGCCGTCGCCGGCCGGCTTGACGTCGGCGTAGGGCGAGGCCTTGAACCCGGTGGCGTAGACGTGCACCGCCCCGCCGACGCCGGAGTGCCCGGCGCCGCCGCCCACGGTGAGCCCGGGGACCGGCGGCCGGGTCATGACCGGCCGGGTGGACCGGCTCTCGGCCGCCCCGGCGACCGCCTGCTCGCTCACCGCCGCCCCCCAGCCGGCACCGCGCTCCATCTCCGCCTCGACGGCGGCCAGCCCGCCGGACTGCCAGGCCGCGTGCAGCACGGGCAGCTCCCAGCAGCCGACCGCCTGCATCGACACCCCGCGCGGACCGGTGCGCCGCACGAGCCCGCGCACCACGAGCAGCCACGAGTGGAAGACGGTGCTGGCGTAGCCGACCTGCGCGTCCTCGAAGAAGGTGGCGTCGAGCGGGCCGGTGGCGTCGTCGAGCGTCACGAACACGACGCGGCGGCCGGAGCGGATCGGCGGGGTCTGCGTCGCGACCTTCACCCCCGCGACGAGGACCTCCTGGCGGCTGCGGCAGCCGAGCAGGTCCTTGGCCTGCGTGGTGCCGAGCTCGCGCAGGAACGGCGCGTAGGCGTCCATGACGTGCGCACTGACGTCGAGCCCGAGCACGTCGAGCTCGGCGCGGACCTGCTCGGCGCGGGTCATCTCCGGCAGCCCGCTCGACACCGTCTGCTCGGGGGCGTCGCCGAGGTCGAGCGCCAGCTGCACGTCGACCGGCTCGGGCGCGGCCGGCGCCTGGGACTGCCGGCGGGCGCGGGCCCGGACGTCGTCCAGCTGCACGGTGCTCGCCGGCCGCGCGCCGGGCGGGACCGTCGTCGGACTGCCGGCCCGCGGGGAGCGCCGGGGCGCGACCCGCCGGGCCGCCTTGGCGGCGGACCGGGACCACCGGTCGAGCTCGGCGACCTGCAGCAGGAGGTCGCGCCGGGTGACCTGCCCCCGGCGGCGCACCGGCGCGGTGGCGCCGAGGCCGTAGAGGGAGTCGAACGCCCCGGCGACGACGAGCCGCTCGACCACCGGCCGGGACACCGCCGCGCGGTGCCAGAAGTCCGACAGCGAGCCGAACGGCCGGCCGGCGACGATGCGCGCCACCTCGGCGTCGGAGATGCCCTTGACGTCGGCCAGGCCGATGCGGATGCCGTAGCCGCGGCCGTCGGGCAGCCGCGGGTCGGACGGCGCCGACCGCGGCCCGTGCACCGGACCGCGCGGGACCTCCTTGCTCGCGTCCGGCGGCATGAGCGCGGGAGGTGTGCTGCCAGACGGACGTACGGGCTCCAGGGCCGCCGGCGAGCCGGCCTGGTCGAGCACCGCGGGCGGCGGCTCGTCGAGCACCGCCACCCGCTCGACGCGGTACGCGGCGTCGGAGGCGTTGACGTCGAGGCCGAGCACCGCGATGCCGAGCTGGCGGGCGTCGTCGAGGATGAGCCGCTTGGGGTACATGCCGGGGTCGTGCGTGAGCACCCCGGCGAGGAAGGCCGCCGGGTGGTGCGCCTTGAGCCACGCGGACTGGTAGGTGGGCAGCGCGAAGGCCGCGGCGTGCGCCTTGCAGAAGCCGAACGACCCGAACGCCTTGAGCACCTCCCACACCCGCTCGACGACGCCGAGCGCGTAGCCCTGGCCGAGCGCCGTGGGGACGAACCAGCGGCGCACCTCGTCCTGGCCCTCGGGGTCGCCGAGCGCACGGCGGGCCTCGTCGGCCTCGGCGAGGCTGCAGCCGGTCATCTCCGCGACGACGAGCAGCACCTGCTCGTGGAAGACGACGACGCCCCAGGTCTGCGCCAGGTGCGGCGCGAGGTCGGGGTGCAGGTACTCCGGCTCCGACCAGCCCTGCCGGGCCTCGAGGAACGGCCGCACCATGTCGCTCTTGACCGGCCCCGGCCGGAACAGCGAGATGTCGATGACGAGGTCCTCGAAGGTCTCCGGCGCGAACTTGCCGACGAGCTCGCGCTGTCCCGGCGACTCGATCTGGAAGCAGCCGAGCGTGTGCGTCGAGCGGACGAGGTCGAAGGTCGCCTCGTCGTCGCGCGGGACGGCGTCGAGGTCGACCCGCTCGCCGTCGACCCGGGCCACCTCGGCGACGGCGTGCTGCATCGCGGACTGCATCCGGATGCCGAGCACGTCGAGCTTGAGCAGCCCGAGCGCCTCGACGTCGTCCTTGTCGAACTGGCTCATGGGGAAGCCGAGCCAGCTCGACTCGACCGGCGTGCGGTCGAGCAGCGTGCGGTCGGACAGCAGCACCCCGCACGGGTGCAGCGCGACGTGCCGCGGCAGCCCGTCGAGCCGCTCGACGAGCCGCAGCACGAGGTCGGTGCGGGCGGCGTTGTCGCCGGAGGCCAGCGCGCTGGCCCGCAGCTCCGGCAGGTCCCTCATCGCCGCGCGGACCTGGCTGGCGCGGATGTGGGGGAACGCCTTGGCCAGCGCGTCGACCTCGCCGGGCGGCAGGCCCAGCGCCGCG
>DATMKB010000043.1:0-6054 GCA_035553635.1 Mycobacteriales bacterium | reverse complement strand
CCGACGCGTACGCCTGGGCACTGCACGTCAACGGCAGGTCCGACCAGGCCCTGGCTCTGGCGCGTGAGGCTCAGCGGCTCGGCACTCGCAGCGCGCTGTTCGACTACCACCGCGGGATGATCGAGCTGGCCGACGGCGACCGCGAGGCGGCCCGGCGCTCGCTCACCTCCGCGCTGCGCACGAACCCGCACTTCTCGGTGCTGCACGCGCCGCGGGCCCGCGAGGCGCTCGACCAGCTCGGCGGTCCCCTCCCCGCCTGACGGCCGCGGACGAGCGGCACCACGTCAACCGGCCGGTGCTCGCCCGGACTCCGGGTCCGCGTCCTCGTCGAAGGTCTGCGCGAGCCACTCGGCGTGCGACCGCGGGTCGTGGCCGTCCGGGACGTAGGCGCAGAGGCGGTCCGCCAGGCCGGCCTCCAGGACGCGGCCACCGGCGCGCATGACGACCACGAGCCCGTCCTCGCGCGCCGCCAGGTGCACCGTCGCCGCCGGGTCGGACTGCTCCTCGGCGAGGTAGCGCGCCAGCTGCCGCAGCAGCACCCGCAGGTACTCCGGGTCGAGCGGGCGCGGCGCCAGCCCGGGCTGCGCCACCAGCGCCTCGACCTGCGGGTCCAGCACGACGTCGTGCCGGAGCGCCGCGAGCTCCGGCCCGGGCACGCCGACGCGCGCGCCGAGCGCCTCCCAGTGCAGCCGCTCCTCCTCCTCGTGCGTGCGGCCCGGCGGCGGCTCGTCCGGTCCGACGCACGTGCGCGCGTCGCGCTCGAGCTCCCCGCGCGTCACGTGCTTCCAGGTGCCCGACGACGTGCAGCCGCGGTCGTCGAGCAGCAGCACGCGCGTCCCGTCGTCGCGCTCGAGCTCGTGCAGGAACGACACGGACACGCCCGGTCCCCCGGCCAGCCGCACCGTCGTGACGAGCCGGCTCACACGTTGCGCCGGTACTGGCCGCCCACCTCGAAGAACGCCTGCGTGATCTGCCCCAACGAGCAGACGCGGACGGCGTCCATGAGGGCGCCGAAGACGTTGCCGCCGCTCGCCGCCACCTCCTGCAGGTGCGCCAGCGCCGCGGGCGCCTCGTCGCGGTGCCGCGCGTGGAAGTCGGCGAGCCGGTCGAGCTGCGACTGCTTCTCCGCCTCCGTCGCGCGGGCGAGCTCGATCTCGGCCTGCTCCTCCTCAGCGCCCTCCGGCGGCAGGAAGGTGTTGACGCCGACGATCGGCAGCGAGCCGTCGTGCTTCTTGTGCTCGTAGAGCATCGACTCGTCCTGGATGCGCCCTCGCTGGTAGCCGGTCTCCATCGCGCCCAGCACGCCGCCGCGCTCCGCCATGCGCTCGAACTCCTGCAGCACCGCCTCCTCGACGAGGTCGGTGAGCTCGTCGACGACGTACGAGCCCTGCAGCGGGTTCTCGTTGCGCGACAGGCCCCACTCCTGGTCGATCACCATCTGGATCGCGAGCGCGCGGCGGACGCTCTGCGTCGTCGGCGTCGTGACCGCCTCGTCGTAGGCGTTGGTGTGCAGGCTGTTGGCGTTGTCGTACAGCGCGCACAGCGCCTGCAGCGTCGTGCGGATGTCGTTGAACTGCATCTCCTGCGCGTGCAGCGAACGGCCGGACGTCTGCACGTGGTACTTCAGCATCTGCGACCGCGGGGAGGCTCCGTAGCGCTCCTTCATCGCGACGGCCCAGATGCGCCGCGCGACGCGGCCGAGCACGGTGTACTCGGCGTCCATGCCGTTGCTGAAGAAGAACGACAGGTTCGGCGCGAACGCGTCGACGTCCATGCCGCGCGCGAGGTACGCCTCGACGTAGGTGAAGCCGTTGGCGAGGGTGAACGCGAGCTGGCTGATGGGGTTCGCCCCGGCCTCGGCGATGTGGTAGCCGGAGATCGAGACGCTGTAGAAGTTCCGCACCTCGTGCTCGATGAACCACTCCTGCACGTCGGCCATGCAGCGCAGCGCGAACTCGGTCGAGAAGATGCAGGTGTTCTGGCCCTGGTCCTCCTTGAGGATGTCGGCCTGCACCGTGCCGCGCACGGTGCGCAGCACGCGCGCGCGCACCTCCGCCGGGTCCTCGTCGGGGCACGCCTCGAGCTGCTGGTCGATCGCGGTGCAGAGGAACATCGCGAGCACGGCGGGCGCCGGGCCGTTGATGGTCATCGACACCGACGTCGTCGGCGAGCACAGGTCGAAACCGCTGTAGAGCACCTTCATGTCGTCGAGCGTCGCGATGCTCACGCCCGACGTGCCGACCTTGCCGTAGACGTCGGGGCGCACCTCGGGGTCGCGGCCGTAGAGCGTGACGGAGTCGAACGCCGTCGACAGGCGGGTGGCGGGCTGGCCCTGCGACAGGACCTTGAAGCGCCGGTTGGTGCGGAACGCGTCGCCCTCGCCGGCGAACATGCGCGCCGGCGCCTCGCCCGCGCGCTTGAGCGGGAAGACGCCCGCGGTGTACGGGTAGGACCCGGGCAGGCCCTCGGCGCGGAGGAACCGCACGAGCTCGCCGTGGTCGGACGTGCGGGGCAGCGCCACCCGCGGCACCTTCGTGCCCGACAGCGTCTCGCGGCGCAGCGGCTGGCGGACCTCCTTCCCGCGCACCGTGTAGACGAGCTCGTCGCCGCTGTACTGCTCGACGACCGACGGCCACTGCTCCAGCGCGCGCTCCACCGACGGCTCCAGCTCCGCCTCGGCCAGCGCCGCCTCGAGCTCCGGCGACCGCGCCACCTCGAGCGCGGTGCGCAGGTGCTGCCGGCGACGGGCGAGCTCGGCCTGCCGGGCGGTCTGCGCGTGGTAGCCGCGCACCGTCTCGGCGACGTCGGCGAGGTAGCGCGTGCGCGAGGCCGGCAGGACGCTCGTCAGCCCGGTGGAGGTGCGGCCGCTGACCGGCGCCAGCACGCCGCTGCCCACGGGCAGGCCCTGCTCGGCCAGCAGCCCGCGCAGGTGGTGGTACAGCGCGGTGACGCCGTCGTCGCCGAAGCGGGCGGCGCTCGTGCCGAAGACCGGCATGTCCTCCCACGACTGCCCGAAGGCCTGCCGGTTCCGCACCATCTGGCGGGCGACGTCGCGCCGGGCGTCCTCGGCGCCGCGGCGCTCGAACTTGTTCACCGCGACGACGTCGGCGAAGTCGAGCATGTCGATCTTCTCGAGCTGCGACGCGGCGCCGTACTCCGGCGTCATGACGTACAGCGAGACGTCGCAGAACGGCAGGATGCCGGCGTCGCCCTGGCCGATGCCCGGCGTCTCGACGATGACGAGGTCGAAGCCGGCCGCCTTGCACGCGGTGATGACGTCGGCGAGGTGCTCGGGCACCTGGGCACCGGGCGTGCGCGTGGCGAGCGAGCGGAAGAAGACCCGGCCCGGGTCGCCCAGCTCGAGGCTGTTCATGCGGATGCGGTCGCCGAGCAGCGCGCCGCCGCCGCGGCGGCGGGACGGGTCGACGGCGAGCACCGCGACGCGCAGCTTGTCCTCCTGGTCCTGGCGCAGGCGGCGCAGCAGCTCGTCGGTGAGCGAGCTCTTGCCCGACCCGCCGGTGCCGGTGATGCCGAGGACGGGGACGGTGCGCCCGCCCGCCGTCTCCCCGAGGCGCGACAGCAGCTCGGGCGCGCGGCCGGCCTCGAGCACCGTGAGCGCGCGGGCCAGGGCCGACGCCTCGCCGGCGAGGACGGCGTCGGCGTCCGGGGCCTGCTCGGCGAGGTCGACGTCGCACTCGCGCACCAGCGTGTTGATCATGCCGGCGAGGCCGAGCCGCTGCCCGTCCTCGGGCGCGAAGATGGTGACGCCGCGCGAGCGCAGCAGCGCGATCTCCTCCGGCACGATGACGCCGCCCCCGCCGCCGTAGACGCGCACGTGCCCGGCGCCGACCTCGTCGAGGCGGTCGCGCAGGTAGCTGAAGTACTCGACGTGCCCGCCCTGGTACGACGAGACGGCGACGCCCTGGACGTCCTCCTGCAGCGCCGCGGTGACCACCGCCTCGACGCTGCGGTCGTGACCGAGGTGCACCACCTCGGCGCCCTGCGACTGCAGCACCCTCCGCATGATGTTGATCGCGGCGTCGTGCCCGTCGAACAGGCTCGCGGCCGTGACGAAGCGGACGGGGTTCGCGGGGACGTGCAGGTCCATGCGGGGCTCCGGATCGTAGGACGTCCTCAGAAAGTAGCAGGACGTCCTACGACCTGCGCTAGCCTGTGCCCGTGAGCAGACTGCCCCTCGACCCCGTCGAGGAGGCGCGCCGCCACTGGGTGGAGCACGGCTGGGGCGACGCCGCCGACGGCATGGCCGCCGTGACGTCGGTGATGCGGGCGCAGCAGATCCTGCTGGCGCGCGCCGACGAGGTCCTTCGGCCGTACGGGCTGACCTTCGCCCGGTACGAGGTGCTCATGCTGCTGCTCTTCAGCCGGTCGGGCCGGCTGCCGCTGCGGACGACGGTCACCCGGCTGCAGGTGCACCCGACGAGCGTCGGGAGCGCCGTCGACCGGCTGGTGCGCGACGGGCTCGTCGAGCGCGAGCCGCACCCCACCGACGGCCGCGCCGTCATCGTCGTGCTCACCGACCTCGGCCGCAAGACCGCGACGGAGGCCACCGAGGCGCTCAACCGCGAGGTGTTCGCCGACGTCGGCGTGCCCGAGCGCCGCGTCGGCCCGCTGGTCTCCGTGCTGCGTGACCTGCGCCGCGCAGCGGGTGACTTCTAGCACCGGGCTCGACACCGCGCCGCCGGGGCGCCAGGCTCGCCCGGGTGAGCGGACCCGTGACCCGCGACGGCGACGACGCGCTGGCCGTGACCGACGTGCCGGAGCCGCCCGGCGTCGAGGTGACCGAGAGCCGCACCGCCGACGTCGGCGGCACGACGGTGCGCCGCGCCCTGCCGCGGCGGGGCCGGCGGACGGTGGGCGCGTGGTGCTTCGCCGACCACATGGGCCCGGCCGACGTCGAGGAGCGCCGCGGGCTCGGCGTCGGCGCGCACCCGCACAACGGGCTGCAGACCGTCACCTGGCTGGTCGACGGGCAGGTGCTGCACCGCGACAGCCTGGGCAGCGAGCAGGTCATCGCCCCGGGACAGCTCAACCTCATGACGGCCGGGCGCGGCGTCAGCCACAGCGAGGAGGGCACCGGGCACTACCGCGGCACCGTCGAGGGCGTGCAGCTGTGGATCGCCCAGCCCGACGCCACGCGCGAGGGCGACCCGGCGTTCGAGCACCACGCGTCGCTGCCCGTCCTCGAGCTCGACCGGGGAGCCGCGACCGTGCTGGTCGGGTCGCTCGGGGGCACCGAGAGCCCGGCCCGGCGGGACAGCCCGCTCGTCGGCGCGGACCTCGACCTCGGCGACGGCACGAGCGCGCTGCCGCTGCAGCCCGGGTGGGAGCACGCGCTCGTGGTGGTGCGCGGCGCCGTCGGGGTCGACGGCCGGCTCGTGGAGCCGGGGTCGCTGGCCTACCTCGGCGCCGGGCGCGACGAGCTCGTGCTCGACGCCGCGGAGCCCTCCCGCGTCCTGCTGCTCGGCGGCGAGCCGCTCACCGAGCCCGTGGTCATGTGGTGGAACTTCGTCGGGCGCAGCCGCGAGGAGCTCGGCGCGGCGTACGACAGCTGGTCGGCGCAGGACGACCGGTTCGGCCGGGTCGCCTCCGCGCTGCCGCGCATCCCCGCGCCGCCGCCGTACTGGTCGAGGCCGTGACGCGGTCGGCGCGGTCTACGCTCCGCGGGTGACCGCTGCTGGAGCCCGCTGATGGCGGGCGGCCTCGTGGCCCTGCTGGACGACGTCGCCACGCTCGCCCGCGCCGCCGCCGCGTCGGTGGACGACATCGGCCTGGCTGCCGGGCGCGCCAGCGCCAAGGCGGCGGGCGTCGTCGTCGACGACACGGCCGTCACCCCGCAGTACGTGCAGGGGCTGGCCGCCGAGCGCGAGCTGCCGATCATCCGGCGCATCGCCTTCGGCTCGCTGCGCAACAAGATGCTCGTCATCCTGCCGGCGGCGCTGCTGCTCAGCCAGTTCCTCCCGGCGCTGCTGACGCCGATCCTCATGGTCGGCGGCGCGTACCTCTGCTACGAGGGCGCGCACAAGGTGTGGGGCA
>DATMKB010000042.1:0-3916 GCA_035553635.1 Mycobacteriales bacterium | reverse complement strand
GGCGACGAGCAGCACCCCGCCGGTCACCATGTAGACCACGGCGGCCCGCTGGTTGAGCAGCCCCATGCCGTTGATGATCACCGCGATGACCAGGCCGCCGAGGACGGCGTCGACCGGCTTGCCCTTGCCGCCGAACAGGCTGGTGCCGCCGATCACCGCCGCGCCGACGGCGTAGAGCAGCGTCTCGGCGCCGCCGGTGGACGGCGTGATGCCGTTGTTGCGGCTGGCCAGCAGCAGGCCGGCGATCGCGGCGAGCGTCGAGGAGATGACGAAGCAGGCGAGCTTGACGCGCTGCACGTCGATGCCGGCGCGCCGCGCGGCCTCGGCGTTGCCGCCGACCGCGTAGACGTGCCGGCCGAACGCGGTGCGCTGCAGCAGGAACGTCAGGCCCACCAGCAGCACCACGAGCAGCACGACGACGGCGGGGACGCCCTTGATGGACGTCAGCGCGGGGTTGCGGCTCCGCTCGGTCGACAGGTACGCGGTGGCCGCGACGAGCAGCACGCCGAGCACGAGGACCTTCGCGAGCACCACCTGCATGCCGGCCGTGACCAGCCCGCTCGCGCACCGGGTCTGCTCGCGGCGCACCGCCGTCAGCGCGTAGCCGACGAGGACCAGTGCCACGAGGAGCCACCCGAGCCACACGGGCAGCGTCTCGTTGTTGAGCGCCACCAGCGTCTCGTCGCGCACCGGGATGCTGCCCCCCTCGCCGATGAGCTTGAGCAGGACGCCCTGCAGCCCCAGGAAGGCCGCCAGCGTGACGACGAACGACGGGATGCCGAGCCGGGCGACGAGCAGCCCGATGCACGCGCCGATCACCGCGCCGGTGACCAGGCCGATCAGCACGGCCACGACCCAGGGGCGCTCCTGCCGGGTGACGAGGATGGCCATGACGGCGCCACCCGTGCCCGCGGTGAAGCCCGCGGACAGGTCGATCTCGCCGAGCAGGAGCACGAAGACCAGGCCCATCGCGATGACGATGACCGCGGCGCTCTGGTTGATGAGGTTGGCGAAGTTGAAGGAGTCGGTGAACGTCGTCGGGCGCAGCGCGGAGAAGACCGCGACGAGCACGACGAGCCCGAGCACGGCCGGCAGCGAGCCGACGTCGCCGCCGCGCACGCGCTCGACGTAGCCGCGCACCGAGCCCGACAGGCCCTGCCGCTCGGTGCCGCCGGGCGCGCCGTCGACCGGCTGCGCGGTCGTGGTGGTGGTGCTCAACGGTCCTCCCCCGTCCCGCCGGCGGCGAGCCGGTCGGCGGCGCTGAGCCCGACGTCGCCGGAGCGGCCGGACGTGATGAGCTGGACGACCTCGTTGCGGTCGACGTCGGCGAGCCGCACCTGGGCGGCCATCCGCCCGAGGTACAGGACGGCGACGCGGTCGGCGACCTCGAAGACGTCGTTGAGGTTGTGGCTGATGAGGATGACGGCCAGGCCCTTGTCCGCGAGCCGCCGGACGAGCTTGAGCACCTGCTCGGTCTGCGCGACGCCGAGCGCCGCGGTGGGCTCGTCGAGGATGACGACCTTGGAGTTCCAGAGCACCGAGCGGGCGATGGCGACGGTCTGCCGCTGCCCGCCGGACAGGCTCGACACGGTCTGCCGGATCGACTTCACGGTGCGGACCGACAGGCCGGCGAGGGTCTCCTTCGCCCGGCGCTCCATCTCGGCCTCGTCGAGCCGGCCGCCCTTGGTCAGCTCCCGGCCGAGGAAGAGGTTGTGGACGATGTCCAGGTTGTCGCACAGCGCGAGGTCCTGGTACACGACCTCGATGCCGAGGGCGTTCGCCTGCTTCGGGCCGGTGACGTGCACCTCGCGGCCCTCGAAGCGGTAGCTGCCGCCGTCGAAGACGTGGATGCCGGCGATGCCCTTGATGAGCGTGCTCTTGCCGGCCCCGTTGTCGCCGACGAGGGCGGTGACCTGCCCCGGGTAGACGTCGAGGTCGACGCCGTGCAGCACCTGCACGGCGCCGAAGTGCTTCTCCACGCCGCGCAGCTGGAGCACGGGCTCCTCGGTGCCCGCCGGTGCGGCGTGCGGCGGTCCTGTCGGGACGGGCTGCGGGGCGGTCATGCGGGGAGCCTTCCGGAGGGGGTCGGGGTCGGGCGAGCACCGGCGGCCCGGTGCGTGTCGCACCGGGCCGCCGGGGGTCCCGCTAGGAGATGCCGAGCTCCTGGCACGCGGCCGCGAACTCGCCGGTGCAGACCTCGGACGCCTCCTGGAAGCCGTCGTCGATGACGTCCTTGACGTTGTCGCGGAAGATCGCCTGCGGCGTCTCGAGCACCGAGGGCACCTCCACCTCCAGCACGGTGTCGGTGACGCTGCCCGTGGCGAGGTCCTCGCCGCTCTCGCCGTTGATGAGGGCGATGGCGAGCTCGGCGGCGGCGCCGGCCTCCTTCTCGATGGCCTTGTAGACGGTCATGCACTGGTCGCCGGCGAGGATGGCCTGCAGGCCCTCGACGCTCGCGTCCTGACCGGTGACCGGAACCTGGCCGTTCAGGCCGTTGGCCGTGAGGCGGGCGATGATGCCCTGGGCCATCGTGTCGTTCGCCGACACGACGCCGTCGACCTTGCCGCCGTTCTGCGTGAAGAGCTGCTCGAAGGCGGTGCCGGCGACGTCCGCGTCCCACTCGCCGGTCTGGTCGCCGACGATCGTGTAGTCGCCGCTGTCGACCTTGGGCTTGAGCGCCTCGACGTAGCCCTCCTTGAACAGGGCGGCGTTGTTGTCGGTCGGGTCACCGTTGATCATCACGATGTTCGCCGAGGTCTTGCCGGCGTCGTCGAGGCACTTGATGAGGCCCTCGCCCATCGTGCGGCCGACCTCCACGTTGTCGAACGACACGTAGAAGGAGGCGCCGCCGCCGAGGGTGAGGCGGTCGTAGTCGATGGTCGCGATGCCGGCGTCCTGGGCCTTCTTGAGGCAGGCGGAGCCGGACTCGGAGTCGAGGTTCGTGATCATGAGGACGGCGACGCCCTTGTTGATCATGCCGTCGCAGAGGGTGCCGAAGGTCGAGACGTCGCCGCCGGCGTTCTGGATGTCGGCCTCGATGCCCGCCTCGTCGAAGGCCGCCTGGAGGAACGGGCGGTCCGCCGACTCCCAGCGGGGCGAGGTGGTCGCGTCCGGGAGGATGACGCCGACCGTGCCGCCGTCCCCCTCGCCGGAGCCGCTGGCGGTGTCGGTGCCCGACGATCCGCTGTCGTCGCCGCACGCGGCGAGGACGAGGGCGAGCGAGGCCGTGACGGCCACCTTCGCCAGGGTTCGCGTGCGCATGGGGCGGTTCTCCTTCGACGCAGGTGCTGTGACGGGCGCCACAGGCTTTGTTGTGCGCCGCAACATAAAGGCAAGGGACGACGCGTGCAAGCCCTTGCGAGCAAGACGTTCGTGCCGCGCGCCGGAGCGTTGACGTGGCCCGCATCACGTGCCTAAGTTGCGGCCCCCAACAAACAAGAGGAACCGCCATGACGCGCGCGCCCCGCCCCGAGGACCGGTTCACCTTCGGGCTGTGGACGGTCGGCTGGCAGGCGCGCGACCCCTTCGGCGACGCGACCCGCCCGCCGCTCGATCCCGTCGAGACCGTGCACCGGCTGGCCGAGGTCGGCGCGTACGGCGTCACGTTCCACGACGACGACCTGCTCGCCGTCGGGTCCGACCGCGACACCGAGCTGGCCCGCTTCCGCGAGGCGCTCGACGCCACCGGCCTGGCCGTCCCCATGGTGACGACCAACCTGTTCACCCACCCCGTCTTCAAGGACGGCGCCTTCACCAGCAACGACCGCTCGGTGCGCCGGTACGCCCTGCGCAAGGTCATGCGCAACCTCGACGTCGCCGCCGAGCTCGGCGCCGAGACCTACGTCTTCTGGGGCGGCCGCGAGGGCTCCGAGACCGACGCCGCCAAGGACGTGCGCGCCGCCCTCGACCGCTACCG
>DATMKB010000041.1:0-2079 GCA_035553635.1 Mycobacteriales bacterium | reverse complement strand
TCGCGCTGCACGAGCGAGGCGAGCTTCTCCCCGACCGTCGAGGTCGTGCCCGTGCCGGTGCCGAAGTGGTAGGCGGCGATGCCCTGGCAGTTCCGGGACGGCGCGCGGTCGACGTGGAGCGACAGCACCAGGTCGGCGCCGGCGTCGTTGGCGAAGTCGGCCCGATCGGCCTCCGTCGGGTTCCCCTCCGGGCCGCGGGTCAGCAGCGTGCGGACGCCGACGGCCGACAGCCGGCCCTCGAGCCGCGCGGCGAGGTCCTCGACGAGCGAGGCCTCCTCCATGCCGTGCCCGGTGGCGCCGCGGTCGTCGCCGCCGTGGCCGGGGTCGAGGACGACGACCTTCCCGGCGAGCGAGGAGCCGCTGCGGTGCAGCACCTCCGACTCGCGCAGCGCGTGCGGCCGCCCGCCGACGACCTTGCGGCCGAGCTGCTTGAGCGCGCGGAGGGTGGCCGGCCCGCAGGTGCCGTCGGGCACCAGGCCGTACTCGCGCTGCAGGCTGCGCAGCGCGGCGGCGGTGCGCTCGCCGAAGACGCCGTCGGCCCGGCCGGCGTCGAAGCCGAGCTCGAGCAGCCGCTCCTGCAGGGCGGCGACGTCGTCGCCGGCGTAGGGCAGCGTCGCGAGCGACAGCAGCCGGTCGCCGAGCCGCCAGCGCGCGGCGGCCAGCGCGCGGTAGGTCTCGTGGCCGACGATGCCGTCGACCGAGAGCCCGCGGCGCTGCTGGAAGTGCCGGACGGCGCGGTCGGTGGCCTCGTCGAAGACCGGCTCGGCGGGCGCCTGGTCGAGCAGCCCGAGCTGGACGAGGGTCGCCTGCACGTCGCCCACGGCGGGTCCGGCGTCCCCGAGCCGGTACAGCTGGCTCGGGGGCATGGGCAGGGCTCCTGGGTCGGATGGGCGGCGGTGCGGACGACCATGGTGCCACCCGCGGTGACGGGGTCCTGACGCACCGCTGCCCGCGTCCCGTCCGGGGAGGACGGGCGCGGGCAGCGGGGACGCGGGTGGCTACAGGAAGTCGGCGAGGTCCTTGAGCAGGGCCGCCTTCGGCTTCGCGCCGACGATCTGCTTGACGACCTTGCCGCCCGAGAAGACCGACATCGTCGGGATGCTCATGATCGAGTAGTCGCGGGCGATGCCCGGGTTCTCGTCGATGTTGAGCTTGACGACCTCGATCTTGTCGCCGTTCTCGGCGGCGATCTCCTCGAGCACCGGGGCGACCATCTTGCAGGGGCCGCACCACTCCGCCCAGAAGTCGACGAGCACCGGCTTGTCGCTCTGCAGCACGTCAGCGGTGAAGCTGGCCTCGGTCACGGTCTTGGTCGATGCGCCCACGGGGTCCTCCGGGTCTGGCAGATCGGGTCTGGGGTCGGCTCAGCCGGTGCAACCGGCGGTCGGGACGGGGGATTCCCCGGATCAGGCCAGGGCGTGCCCGCGGCGCGGGTCGTCCTGGGCCGCGGGGTGGTCGCCCGGGTGGCCCTGGTCGGCCGTCGTCCAGCCCGCGCCCTCGTCGACGGCGGTCTCGCCCTCGACGTCGGCGAGGTACCGCTCGGCGTCCAGGGCCGCCATGCAGCCGGTGCCGGCGGCGGTGATGGCCTGCCGGTAGGTGTGGTCGACGAGGTCGCCGGCGGCGAAGACGCCACGCAGGTTGGTCGCGGTGCCGGTGCCGGTGAGGACGTAGCCCTCGGCGTCGAGGTCGACCTGGCCGCGCACGAGCTCCGAGCGCGGGTCGTGGCCGATGGCGACGAACAGGCCGGTGACGTCGAGCACCGACTCCGCGCCGGTCTTGACGTTGCGCACCCGGACGCCGGAGAGCTTGCCGTCGCCCTGCGCCTCGAGCACCTCGGTGTCCCAGACCATCTCGATCTTCGGGTTGTCGAAGGCCCGCTGCTGCATGATCTTGCTGGCGCGCAGGCTGTCGCGGCGGTGCACCAGGTAGACCTTGCGCGCGAAGCGGGTGAGGAAGGTGGCCTCCTCGACGGCGCTGTCGCCGCCGCCCACCACCGCGATGTCCTGCTCGCGGAAGAAGAAGCCGTCGCAGGTGGCGCACCACGAGACGCCGTGGCCCGACAGCTCCTTCTCGCCGGGG
>DATMKB010000040.1:0-7805 GCA_035553635.1 Mycobacteriales bacterium | reverse complement strand
CCGGCTTCCCCACCGGACACGCCAGGCACGCGCGTGATCGGCGCAGGGTAGCGCCGTCCCGGGGAAGCGCAACAGACCCGTCCGGCTCAGGAGTCACAGCCGGACGGCGGCAGCCCGGCCCGTCCCGCGCCAGTGTGCGGCTGCGGACCGGTCGCGCCGGGGAGGACGGCCGCCCCGGCGTGTCGTCGGCGCGTCGTCAGCCGGGCGGCGGCAGCGGGCTCCAGCCCGCGGTGACGTGCGCGGCGAGCGGGTCGTACAGGTGCGGCGGGACGTTGTCGTCGAGCGGCACCGTGACGACCGGCCGGCCCTCCTCCTCGGCCACGAACAGGGCCGGGTCGTTGGAGTCGGCCAGGCCGAGCGTGTCGATGCCGGCCTGGGCGGCCGCGCCGGCCCAGCCGTGGTCGGCGACGACGAGGTCGGGCCGGTCGTCCCCCAGCTCGGCGAGCAGCGCCGTCATCGGCTCGGGGCGGTGCGTGTGGAGCAGCTCGCCGCCGGTGGCGAGCACGTGCACCCCCGCGACGCAGCGGACGTGCCGGGGCCGCCGGGCGGTCCAGGCGCTCTGCTCCTCCCACGGCCAGGACCAGCGGCTGTCGACCACCACCACGTGCGCCCCGGCCGCCCGCAGCGCGGCCGCGACGTGCACGTGCAGCGACAGCACGCCGGTCGGGTGCCCGGTGGCGAGCAGCACCCGCTCGCGCCGCTGCGCGGCGAGGGCCAGCCGGTCGCGCCAGCGGTCGAGCTGCGCGACGACGAGGTCGGGATCGATGGTGTCGCCGCCGTCGGTGCGGTCGCCGTCGGGGTCGAGGCCCGCCCGGCGGGACATCACCTCGAGCACCTCCTCCGGCGTCCAGTCGCGGTCGCGGCGCAGGCCGAACCAGTACTCGTCGTGGTCGGCGAGCATCCGGCCGATGTTGCGGAGGTTCTCGTGCCGCGGCGTGGCGACGTCGCCGGCGATGCGGGAGCGCACGAGGTGGTCGCGCAGGCTCATCCCTGCTCCGCCAGCGGGTCGAGGCCCCAGTGCGGGAAGACGGCCTCGCGGGTGGCGACGACCGCCCGGTCGACGGCGTCGTCCGGGTCGCCGTGCCCGCCCTCCCAGGGGCGGACCTCGAAGGGCTTGCCGTCGTCGAGGTGCGTGGGGGCGAACTCGCCGGCCTTGCGCTGGGCCTCCTCGCGCCAGGCGTTCGGCGTGGCGCCGTCGACCCGGCCGCCGGTGGCCGTGGCGAGCAGGTGCGTCCAGGCCCGCGGGACGACCTGCACCGGCTCGTAGCCGCCGCCGCCCGTGGCGATCCAGCGGCCGCCGCAGACCTCGTGCGCGAGCTCGTGCAGCCGCTCGTACGCCCGGCGCTGCCCGTCGACCGACAGCAGCAGGTGCGCGAGCGGGTCGAGGGCGTGGGTGTCGGCGCCCTGCTGGGTCAGCAGCACCTGCGGCCGGAACGCCCGCAGCAGCGGCGGCACCACCGCCTCGAAGGCGCGGTGCCACCCGGCGTCGCCGGTGCCCATCGGCAGGGCGACGTTGACCGCCGTGCCGACGGCGTCGCCGGTGCCGCACTGGTCGGGGAAGCCGCTGCCCGGGAACAGGTACCGGCCGCTCTCGTGCAGGCTGATCGTCATCACGCGGGGGTCGTCGTAGAACGCCGCCTCGACGCCGTCGCCGTGGTGGACGTCGACGTCGACGTAGGCGACCCGCTCGGCGCCGTGGGCGAGCATCCAGGCGATGCCGACGGCCGGGTCGTCGTACACGCAGAAGCCGGACGCGCGGTCGCGCATGGCGTGGTGCAGGCCGCCGGAGATGTTCACCGCGTGCGCATGCCGGCCCTCCCACACCGCCCGGACGGCGTCGAGGGTGGCGCCGGTGACCAGCGCCGACGCCTCGTGCATCCGCGGGAAGACCGGGTTGTCCTCGGTGCCCAGGCCCCAGCGCAGGGACAGCCGGCCCATGATGTCGTCGGGCGCGCGCTTGACCGAGGCGATGTACATCGGGTCGTGGACGAGCTCGAGCAGGTCGTCCGACGCCGGCTCCGGGCTGTGCACGAGCACGCCCGGCCGGGCGAGGACGCCGAGCTCGCGGGCGAGCGCCATCGTCAGGTCCAGGCGCAGCGGCCGCAGCGGGTGCGACGGGCCGAGGTCGTAGGTGGTGAACGCGTCGTCCCAGACGACGAGGGTCCCGGAGTCGGAGCTCACCGGCGCGTCCTGCCCGCGCGACGCCGGCCGGACCCCGGGTCCGCGACGTGACCTGCGCTGCTCACCGGCGTCACTCTGCCCGCAGGGCGACGACGGGGTCGAGGCGCCCCGCCCGGCGGGCCGGCACGACGCCGAAGAAGACCCCCACCGCGGCGCTCACGCCGAACGCCAGCGCCGGCGACCACCAGGTGATGACGGCGGGCAGCTGCTCCACCGCGGCGGCGAGCCCCAGCGCCCCGCCGACGCCGAGCAGGATGCCGAGCACGCCGCCGATCGTCGTCAGCACCACCGCCTCGATGAGGAACTGCACGGTGATGTCGCCGGTGCGCGCGCCGACCGCCTTGCGCAGGCCGATCTCGCGGGTCCGCTCGCGGACGCTCACCAGCATGATGTTGCTGACGCCGACGCCGCCGACGAGCAGGCTGATGGCCGCGATGGCCGCGAGCACCGTGGTGAGCAGGCCGAGGATGCGCCCGACCGTGCCGAGGATCTGGTCCTGCGTGACGGCGCTGAACTCCTCGTCGGGGTAGCGCTCCTGCAGCACGGCGAGCGCGCGGTCGCCCACCTCGTCGATCTGCTCGGTGGTGGGCGCCTTGACCGCGAGCGCGTCGACGCGCGGGTCGCCGAACAGCCGCTGCGCCGCGGTCACGGGGATGTGCACCTCGGCGTCGCGGCTGGCGCCGAACGCCCCGCCCAGCGGCGCGAAGACCCCGACGACCCGGAACCGGACGCCGCCCACCGCGAGCGTGCGGCCGACCGGGTCGGCGCCCTCGTAGAGCTGCGCCGCGAGCTCCGGGCCGATCACCGCGACCCGCCGCCGGGTGTCGACGTCGCTCTCGCGCAGGTACGTGCCGCGCGCGACCGGCCGGTTGAAGATCCTTGGCACGGCGGCGTTCGTGCCGTTGACCGTGGCGAAGGCGCTGTTGCCGCCGGCCCGCACCGTCTCGCCGCTGGCCAGGGTCACGGCGACGCCGCCGGGCTGGCCGATCGCGCGGCCCACCCGGTCGGCGTCGGCGAGCTCGAGCCGGCTGCGCGTGGGCGCGGCGCCGAACTCGAGCTGCCCCGGCACGAGGATGACGAGGTTGGCGCCCAGCCCGTTGACCTGCGCCTCGACCTCGCGCTTGGCCCCGGTGCCGATCGCGACCAGCACCACCACCGCGCTGACGCCGATGATGACGCCGAGCATCGTCAGCAGGCTGCGCAGCCGGTTGGCCCGCAGCGCCGTCACGGCCACCCGGAAGGCCTCGGCCACCCTCACGTGACGCGCTCGATGAGGCCGTCGCGCACGTGCACCTGGCGGCGGGCGCGCTGCGCGATCTCGAGGTCGTGCGTCACGAGCACGACCGCGACGCCCTGCGCGTTGAGGTCCTCGAGCAGGGCCATGACCTCGGCGCCGTTGCGGGTGTCGAGGTTGCCCGTGGGCTCGTCGGCCAGCAGCAGCTGCGGCTCCCCCACGAGCGCCCGCGCGATCGCGACACGCTGCTGCTCCCCGCCGGAGAGCTCGTTGGGCCGGTGGTCGAGCCGGTGGCCCATGCCGACCCGCTCGAGCGCGGCCACCGCCCGGCGGCGCCGCTCGGCCCGCTTGACGCCGCGGTACACGAGCGGCATCCCGACGTTGTCGACCGCGCTGGTGCGGGCCAGCAGCTGGAAGGCCTGGAAGACGAAGCCGATGGTGCGGTTGCGCAGCGCCGCCAGCTCGTCCTCGTCCATGGCGCGGACGTCGCGGCCGCCGACCCGCAGGGTGCCGGTGGTGGGGCGGTCGAGGCCGCCGAGCAGGTGCATGAGGGTCGACTTGCCGGAGCCGCTCGGCCCGACGACGGCGGCGTAGTCGCCAGGGTGCACGGTGAGGCTGACGCCGCGCAGGGCCTCGACCGTGACGCCCTCGAGCCGGTACGAGCGCGTGACGTCGACGGCCTCCAGCGCGGGGACCGGCGTCATGCCCGGACGCGCTGCCCGTCGGCGAGCCGGTCGAGGTCGCGGGCGACGACGCGCTCCCCCTCCTCGAGGCCGCTGACCACCTCCACGCGGTCCTCGCCCTCGGCGCCGAGCCGCACGACCCGCCGCTCGACGCGGCTGCCGTCCCCGGAACCGCGGACGACGAGGACGACGTCCTCGGTGCCGTCGCGCAGCACCGCCGCGACGGGGACGGCGAGGGCCCCTGCCCCGCTCGTGCGCACCTGCAGGTCGACCACGGCGCTCATCCCCGGCCGCGGCGCGGGGGCGGGAGCGCCGTCGCCGGTGCGGCCCTCCTGCAGCGACAGCCGCACCCGGTAGGCGACGCCGCCGCGCGCCGACGCCGTCGGCGTCACGTCCACAGAGGTCACCGTCGCGGGGTAGACGGCGTCCGGCACGGCGTCGACCTCGACCGACGCGGAGGTGCCGGGCTGCAGCAGCAGCACGTCGGTCTCGTCGACCTCGGCCGTGACGCCGAGGCCGGAGACGTCGGTGACGGTGAGCAGCGTGCTGCCGGCCGCGACGGCCTGCCCGACCGCCAGCTCGGTGGCGGTGGTCGCGGGCGGGGCGGCGCCTCCGCCGCCGACGGCGGCCTGCGCGGCGCCCTGCAGCTCGGCCGGCAGCCCCGCGAGGAGCCCGGCGAGCTCGCCGCCGCCCCCGCCGCCCTCGCCGCCACCGAGGGTGACGACGCCGTCGACCGGCGCGAGGACGGTGAGGGCCTCGACCGTGCTGCGCGCGGCCGCGACCTGCGCCTGCGCCTGCGCGCGCTGCGCGCCGCCCACGGCGTTGAGCGCGCCCTCGACGCTGCCGACGCCCGCGTTCGCCGACGCCACGGCGGCCCGGGCCGCGGCGGAGGCCGCCCGGTACTGGCGCTCGGCGTCGGCGACCTGGCGCTCGGCAGCGGCGCGCTGCTCGGGGTCCTGCACCTGCGCGGCCGCGGCGCGACCCGCGGCGAAGGACGCCTCGGCGGCGGCGTCGAGCGAGTCCTGCAGCGCGGACAGGTCGGCCCGGGGCAGGGCGACGCGGGTGGCGGCGGCGTTCGCGGCGGCGGCCTCGGCGGCGCGCAGCCGCTCGCGGGCGCTCTCCGACGCCAGGCGCACGAGGATCTGCCCGGCGGTGACCGCCTCGCCGTCGCGGACGAGCACCGCCTCGACGACGGCGTCGGCGGGCGCGGTGAGCGTGGCCTGGGCGCGGGCGGTGACGTTGCCCGGGGCCTCGACCACCTCGGCCACCTCGGCGCGGACGACCTCGGCGACCTGCACCGCGGGCGGGTCGTCGCCCGCGCGGGCGTACAGGACCCCGCCGGCCAGGACGGCGGCGGCCGTCAGCGCCACGACGGGCACGAGGCGCTTCACGTCCTCATCCTAGGAACGCGGCGCCCGTCCCGCCCGTCAGCCGCCGGCGAGCTCGCGGCTGCGGTCGCGGGCGGCCTCGAGCGCGGCGAGCATCGCGGCCCGCACGCCGCGGTCCTCCATGACCCGGATCGCCGAGATCGTCGTGCCGCCGGGCGAGGTGACGGCCTCTCGCAGCACCACCGGGTGCTCGCCGCTCTCGCGCAGCATCCGGGCCGACCCGACGGCGGTCTGCACGATGAGCTCGGCCGCCACCGCCCGCGGCAGGCCGAGCAGGATGCCGGCGTCGATCATGGCCTCGACGAGGTAGAAGAAGTACGCCGGGCCGCTGCCCGACAGCGCCGTGACGGCGTCGAGCTGGCTCTCGGGCACGCGCACGACCTTGCCGACGTGGCCGAGCATCTCCTCGACCCGCGCGAGGTGCTCCGCACCGGCGTGGGCGCCGGCAGCCACCGCCGACATCGCCTCGTCGACGAAGACCGGCGTGTTGGTCATGACGCGCACCACCGGGGTGCCTTCGGGAAGGTGCTGCTCGACGAGCCCGCTGGTGATGCCGGCCGCGAGCGACACGACGAGCGTGCCAGGGCGCAGCGAGCCGGCCACCTCGCGCAGCAGCGCCGTCATGTCCTGCGGCTTGACCGCCAGCAGCACGACGTCGGCCTGCACGACGGCGTCGGCCGGCGCGGCGGTGCGGATGCCGTAGCGCTGCGCGACCTCGTCGGCCCGCTCGGCGTGCTTCTCCGCGCCGACGAGCTGCGTCGGCGCGGTGCCGGAGCGGATGAGGCCGGACAGCAGCGCCTCGCCGAGCTTGCCGACGCCGAGCAGCGCGGTGGTGGGGCCGGTGGTCACGAGCGGCTCGCCAGCGCGCGGAGGAAGAACGCGACGTTGGCCGGGCGCTCGGCCAGCCGCCGCATGAGGTAGCCGTACCACTCGTCTCCGTAGGGCACGTACACGCGCACGGTCCTCCCCTCGCCGGCCAGGCGCTGCTGCTCCTTCGGCCGGATCCCGTAGAGCATCTGGAACTCGTAGCTGCCCGGGTCGCGGCCGGCCGCGAGCCGCTCGGCCGCCTCCACCATCGCCGGGTCGTGCGTGGCGACCATGGGGTAGCCGCCGCCGCCGAACAGCACCTCGAGGCACCGGACGTACGAGGCGCTCACCTCGTCGGGGTCCTGGAAGGCGACGGCTGCCGGCTCGTCGTACGCGCCCTTGCACAACCGGACGCGCGAGCCCTCGTGCGCGAGGTCGCGGCAGTCGGCCTCCGTGCGGTGCAGGTACGCCTGCACCACCGCGCCGGTCGACGGGAAGTCCTCGCGCAGCTGCCGCAGGACCCCGAGCGTCGAGTCGGTGGTGGTGTGGTCCTCCATGTCGAGGGTCACCGTCGTGCCGGCGCGCTGCGCGGCCTCGCACACCCGCCGGGCGCCGTCGAGGGCGAGCGCCTCGTCGAAGGCCTGCCCGACGGCGGTGAGCTTGACCGACACCTCGCACCGGCCGCCCGCGGTGAGGCCCACGTCCGCGAGCGCGCCGAGCAGGGACACGTAGGCGTCGACCGTCGCGCGGGCCTGCGCGGGCTCGAGGACGTCCTCGCCGAGCCGGTCGAGCGTCACGGCGAGCCCGGCGCCCTCGAGCTCGCGCGCCGTCCTGACGGCGTCGTCCTGCGACTCCCCGGCGACGAAGCGGGCGACGACGCTGCGGCTGACCGGCGCCCTGCTGACCAGGGCCTTGACGCGGTCGTTCCGCGAGGCCGCGAGGATGGTCCGCCGGAGCACGCGAGCAGACAACCACGTCGGGAGGCGGCCGTGCACGACGTCGCCGTCGTCGGCTGCGGCCCGGTCGGCGCGCTGCTGGCTGCGCGCCTGGCGACCGCCGGCCACGACGTCGTCGTCCTCGACCGCGAACCGGCGCCGTACCCGCTCCCCCGCGGCGTGGCGGCGGACGGCGAGGTGCTGGAGCTGCTCGAGCGGACGGCGCCGGGCTCGACCGCCGGCTTCCTGCGCGACCCGGAGGTGCGCTTCGTCGGCGCGGCCGGCGACGAGCTCGGCCGCCTGCGCTTCCCCGTGCCCGGGCTCGCGTTCTTCCGGCAGCCCGTGCTGGAGGAGCGGCTCCGCACGGCGGCCGTGGGGGCCGGCGCCGACCTGCGGCTCGGCACCGCCGTCACCGGACTGGTGCAGGACTCCGACGGCGTCGTCGCGCGCACCTCCGCCGGCCCGCTGCGCGCCCGCTGGCTCGTCGGCTGCGACGGCGCGTCGTCCACCGTGCGCGGCCTCGCCGGGCTGCCGTGGCGCGGCCGCGACCTGCCGCACCGCTGGGTGGTCTGCGACG
>DATMKB010000039.1:0-13913 GCA_035553635.1 Mycobacteriales bacterium | reverse complement strand
CGGCGACGACCGCGCGTAGACCTCGGGCACCTCCTCCGGCGACCCGCCGAACAGGGAGCGGTCGAAGGCGCGCAGCGGCTCCATCTCGTCCTCGTAGGCGGCGAGGTAGTCGGCCACCGGCACGGCGGCGACCCCGGCCGCCCAGCGCTCGGGCTGCGTGCCGAGCGCGAGCAGCGTCAGGTAGCCGCCCCACGACCCGCCGCTGACGACGCACCGCGCCGGGTCGGCGAGCCCGCTGGCGACGGCCCAGTCGTGCACCGCCGCGACGTCCTCGAGCTCGGTGAGCCCGGGGCGGCCGGTGAGGGCGTCGCGCCAGGCGGAGCCGTAGCCGGTGGAGCCGCGGTAGTTGACGTGCACGACGGCGCAGCCCAGGTCGACGTAGGCGGCCCGGTCGGCGGCGAAGGCGTCGCTGTCGTGGTGCGTCGGGCCGCCGTGCAGCAGGAAGACGGTCGGGTGCGGGCCGTCCCCGGCCGGGCGGGCCACCAGCGCGTGCACAGGCCCGCCGGGGCCCTCCACGACGGCGTCCTCGAGCGGCACGGACGGCGCCGGCGGCGGCCCCTGCGGGGCGAGCACCACCTCGCCGGTGGACGACCGCACGACGCTCGGCTCGGCCGCGGACGACCAGCTGAACTCCACCGTGCCGTCCGGGCGGGCCGTGGCGTCGCCGACGGTGCCGCGCGGCGTCGGGACGGGGGTGACCGCGAGCGTCGTCAGGTCGACGCGGTGCAGCGCCGAGCGGGCCCGCTCCTCCGACCGCACGAGCAGGGCGGAGCCGTCGGGGAACCAGTCGGCGTCGAGGTCGCCGGGCAGGTCGAGGTCGAGCCGCTGCTCGGTGCCCGCGACCGGGTCCCACACCAGCGGCGCCGGCCGGCCGTCGCGCTCGTGCAGGCAGAGCACGCGGGGATCGCCCGGCACCGGCGAGAAGCCGACGGCGTGCAGCCCGAGGCCCTCGCCGTCCCACAGGTCGCCGACGGCCGCCCCGGTCAGGTCGACGACGCGCAGCGCCCGGTGGCGGCTGTCGCCGTGCTCGGAGTGCTCGAGGACGACCAGGGCCTCGTCGCGGGACAGGTCGGCGACGTCGGCGTCGTGCTCGCTGGCGTAGAGGAGCTCGGGCGCGCCGCGGTCGCGGGAGACCCAGACCTGCGAGCCGCCGTCGTCGGAGCAGCCGACGACCACCACCCGGTGCCCGATCGCGAGCCCGGCCGGGTAGGCCGCCGGGACGCCCGGCACGGCCTCGACCGGGTCGGCGCCGCCCGTGAACGGCTCGGACCGCCAGACGCCGTGCTCGTCGCCGCCGGAGTCGTCGAACCACCAGACGGACTCGCCGTCGGGCGGCAGGACGCCGTCCCAGGTGCCGTGCTCGCGGTCGGTGACCTGGCGGACGTCGCCGGTGCTGCGGTCCCAGGCGAACAGCTCGAAGGTGCCCCCGGGGTTGCTGACGTAGAGGCACCGGTGCGGCGCGTCGAGCGCCCAGTCGGGCAGCGAGACGCGGGGCGCCCGGAAGCGCTGCTCCCAGGCGGGCAGGTCGTGCAGGTCGGTCACGACCGGCACGCTAGCCGCCGTCCGCGGCCGGGCCCGTCGGCGTCCGGGCGGGCTGGGAGGATGCGCCGGTGCCGGGCTCCCTCGTCGTCCTGACCGCGCTCGAGGCGGAGGCCGGGGCGGTGCGCGCCCGCCTGGTCGAGGCCCGCGACGGGCGGGAGCACGGGGTGCGGGTGACCCGCGGCCGCCTGGGCGGGCACCCGGCCGTGCTGGCCGTCCCGGGGGTCGGCAAGACGGCCGCCGCGAGCGCGGCCACGGCCCTGGGCGTCGCGGAGCGCCCGCGCGCGCTGGTGAGCGCCGGCGTCGCCGGCGGGCTCGGGACCCCGCCCGGGGCCCTGGTCGTGGTGACCGGCGCCGTCGAGCACGACTACGACCTCCGTCCCTTCGTCGAGGCGCCGTCGTGCGACTTCGCCGGTCCGCGCGCCTGGGACGCCGACCGCGACCTCGTCGCCCGCCTGGGCGCCGCCACCTCGGGCCGCGGGGCCGACGTCGTGCGCGGGCGGGCGGCCACGGGCGACCAGGTGGTGGCCAGCGCCGCCCGGCGCGACGACATCGCCCGCCGGTCGCCGGACGCCGTCTGCGTGGAGATGGAGACCGCGGCGGTGGCGCACGCCGCCACCGCGCTCGGGCTGCCCTGGGCCGGCCTGCGGGTGGTGTCGGACGACGCCGACGAGCAGCTCGACGCCGAGGAGGTGCTCGCGCGGGGCACCCGGGCCTCGGCGCTGCTCGCGGACGTCCTGGAGGCGCTCGCCGCCGACCTGGCCTGACGGCCCGGACGCGGCGGAGGGCCGCCCGCGGGCGGCCCTCCGTCGTGCTGTCGGGGTGACAGGATTTGAACCTGCGACCTCTGCGTCCCGAACGCAGCGCGCTACCAAGCTGCGCCACACCCCGCTCGGCGCAGGAGACTACCGGACGGGACCGGCGACGAGCTCGAGCAGCGTCGCCTCGGGCCGGCAGCACACGCGCACCGGCAGGTACGGCGAGCTGCCCAGGCCGGCGCTCACGTGGAGCCAGGTGCCGCCGTCACGGGTGAGGCCGCGGGCCCGCCAGCGCGGCAGGTCGCAGTTCGTGACCAGCGGGCCGAGCCCGGGCACGCGCAGCTGGCCGCCGTGGGTGTGCCCGGCGAGCACGAGCGCGTGCCCGTCGCGCGCGAAGGCCCGCAGCAGGCGGGACTGCGGCGTGTGGGTGACCCCGACGCCGAGCGCCCCCGGCTCGACCGGCCCGGCGACGCGGGCGTAGCGGTCGCGGCGCAGGTGGCCGTCGTCGGTGCCGGTGAGCACGAGCCGGGTGCCGCGCAGCTCGAGCGGCGTGCGCACGTGCGTGAGGTCGGTCCAGCCGACGGCGACGAGCCGGGCGGCCACCTCGGGCCACGGCAGGTCGGGGGTCCGCCGCGACGGCTGCCGCCCGGTCAGGTAGCCGGTGGGCCGGGGGCGCACCGGCGAGTACCAGTCGTTGTTGCCCGGCACGAAGACCGCCGCCGCGCCGGCGGCCGGGAAGGCGCCGTAGAGCTGGGCGAGCGGGGCGCCGGCGTCGGCGGCGCTGATGTGGTCGCCGGTCGCCACGACGAGGTCGGGCCGCAGGCCCGCCAGGCCGCGCACCCACGACGCCTTGCGGGCCTGCCGGGGGAGCAGGTGGAGGTCGGACAGGTGCAGGACGGTGAGCGGTGCGGCGCCCGGCGCGAGCAGCGGCAGGCGCAGCCGGCGCAGCACGGGCAGGTGCGGCTCGGTGAACGGCCAGGCCGCGAGCCCCGCCGCCAGGCCGGCGGTCAGCAGCGGAGCGGGCAGCGGCACCCGCGCAGCCTACGGACGGCCCCGTAGCGTGCACGGCCATGAGTGCCCTCAAGGACCGCCTGCAGGCCGACCTGACCGCCGCCATGAAGGCGCGCGACGAGGTGACGACGGCGACGCTGCGGATGCTGCTCACCGCCGTCGGCACGGAGGAGGTCGCCGGCAAGGCGGCTCGCGAGCTGTCCGACGACGAGGTCCTGAAGGTCGTGGCCCGGGAGGCCAAGAAGCGCCGCGAGGCCGCCACCGCCTTCGCCGACGGCGGCCGGCCCGACCGCGCGGAGCGCGAGCTGGCCGAGGAGCGGGTGCTCGCCGGCTACCTGCCGGCCCAGCTGTCGGACGAGGAGCTCCAGGAGCTCGTGCGCGCGGCCGTCGAGAGCACCGGCGCGAGCGGCCCGAAGGACATGGGCGCGGTGATGAAGGCCGTCGTGCCGCAGGTGGCCGGGCGCGCCGACGGCGGCCGGGTGAGCGCGGCCGTGAAGGCGGCCCTGCAGGGCTGAGGGCCGCCGGACCGGGCGTGATCACCACGCGTCCGCCGTCCGGCACGCCGGCGCGCCGGACGACGACTGCGTGGTGATCAGGCAGGCGTCGCGGCCGGCCGAGACGGGGTCAGTCCCCGCCGCCCCCGCGCCCGTTGGCGTTGCCGTTCCCGTTGCCCCGCCCGGTCGCGGCCGGTGACGGTGCCCCGGTCTCGCCGGTGCCGGTGAGCTCGACCTGCTCGACCTCGTCCGGCGGGGGCGCCGGCTGGCCGCCCTCGGGCTCGGGCGCCGGCTCCGGCTCGGGCGCCGGCGGACGGCCGTTCGAGGTGTAGAGGACGAGCGTCGAGCCCGGGTCGACCGGGCTCCCCGCCGACGGCGAGGTGTACGCCGCGACGCCGGCCGGCAGGCCCTCCACCGGCACCGCGCCGCCGGCGCGGACGTCGAAGCCGGCGTCGCGCAGGGTCGCCTCGGCGACGTCGGCGGGCAGGCCGCGGACGTCGGGCACCGGGATGCGGCGGTCGCGGCTCGTGGGCCGGGGGAAGTCGCTGGCCGTCGTGCCGCGCACGGCCTCGCGCATCGTGCGCTGCCAGATGGTGGCCGGCAGCGTGCCGCCGTAGACCTGGGCGTAGTACCGGCCGCCGATGCGGATCCGCTTCATGTCGACCGGCACGGGCTTGCCGACCCACACCGAGGTGGCGAGCTCGGGCGTGTAGCCGACGAACCAGGCGGCCTTCGAGCCGTTGGTGGAGCCGGTCTTGCCGGCGGCCGGCCGGCCGATGGAGGCGCTCCGCCCGGTGCGGCCGCGCGACGGCCCGTCGATGACGCCGCGCAGCACCTGGTTGACGGTGTCGGCGACGTCGCGCTCGAGCACCTGCTCGCACGGCGGTGCCGGCAGACCGATCTGCTGGCCCTCGGCGTCGCGCACCTCGAGCACCGGGTTGGGCGGGCAGTACAGGCCGCGGGCGGCGAAGGCGGCGTACGCGCCGGCCATGGCCAGCGGGCTCACCTCGTTCGAGCCGAGGGTGAACGAGCCGCCGCGCAGCAGCGGCGCCCCCGGGCGGCCCTCGGCGAACTGCTGCACGCCGAGCGCCTCGGCCAGCGCCGCCGGCCGCTCGACGCCGGTGCGCTCCTGCAGCTGCACGTAGAAGGTGTTGACCGACCCGTGCGTGCCGCTCTCGAGGTTGTAGGTGCCGGCCTGCGAGTCGCCGGCGTTCGACAGCGTGTACGGAACGCGGCGGCCGTTCTTGTAGTCGGTGAAGACCTTCGAGGTGTAGGTCTGCGGCGAGCGCAGCGACAGCGACAGCGGCACGCCCATCTCGAGCGCGCGGGCCAGCACGAACGGCTTGAAGGTCGAGCCGGCCTGGAAGCCGCTCGAGCCGCCGGTGGCGAGGTTGACCTTCGTCGCGCCGGGGCCCTCCTCGGCGAACGTGCGGTTGACCGCCATCGCCTTGACCGCGCCGGTGCCCGGCTCGACGATGTTCACCGCCGTGGCGACGCCGGACGGGTCGTCGCGGGGGATGCTCGTGTCGGCGGCCTGCTGGGCGGCCTCCTGCAGGCGCGGGTCGAGGGTGGTCGTGATGGTGAGGCCGCCGCCGAGCAGGCGCTGCTGGCGCTCCTCGCGGGTGCGCCCGAAGACCGCGCCGAGCTCGGTGTTCTCGAGGACGTCGCGGACGTAGGCGCAGAAGAACGCCGCGGTGACCTCCGGCGCCTCGCAGCCGCTGCCCACCGGCGACAGCCGCAGGTCGGGCACCTCCTCGACCGCGGCGGCGCGCTCCTCCTCGGTGAGGTAGCCGACCTCGGCCATGCGGGTCAGGACGGTGTTGCGGCGGCCGAGCGTGCCCTCGAGGTTGCGGACGGGGTCCCAGCGGCCGGGGCTCTGCACGATGCCGGCGAGCAGCGCGCCCTCGGCGACGGTGAGCTCCTGCACCGGCTTGGCGAAGTAGAAGTTGGCGGCCGTGCCGATGCCGTACACGCCGTTGCCGAAGTAGGCGATGTTGAGGTACCGCTCGAGGATCTGGTCCTTGGTGAGCTGCCGCTCGATGGCGAGCGCGTACCGGGCCTCGCGGACCTTGCGGTCGATGGTCGCCTCGCGGGCGGCCTGCTGCTGCTCCTTGGTGGTGGCCGCCTGGATGAGGGCGTTCTTGACGTACTGCTGGGTGAGCGTCGACCCGCCCTGGGTGACGGCGTCGGCCTGGGCGTTGGCGACGGCCGCGCGGACGGTGCCCTTCACGTCGACGCCGTTGTGCGCGTAGAAGCGGCTGTCCTCGATGGCGAGCACCGCCTTGCGCGCGTGCTCCGGCACGTCCTCGAGCCGGGTGAGCACCCGGTTCTCGGTGTAGAGCGAGGCGATGAGGCTGCCGTCGGCCGCGAGGATGCGGCTGCGCTGGGCCAGCGGCGGGGTCTCGAGCGAGGCCGGCAGGACGAGGAAGTCGTCGGCCTGCGACTTGGCCACCAGGCCGACGCCGCCCACCAGCGGCAGGGCCAGGGCGGCGACGAGGACGCCGGCGAGCGCGCTCGTCAGCGCCGCCTTGCCGAACGAGACGAGAGCAGGGGACTGCCGGGCGGGGCGGGGCACGGGGCCCAGGGTACGGCCGGAGGGCCGTCCGGGCAGGCATGACCGGAACGTCCGCGTTCTCCCGGCTAGTGCAGACGGACTAGCGCAGAACCGTCCTGTCGGGGGGTGCCGCCCGAGGTGTCCGTTTCCTACGGTCGGAGCCGCACCCCGGTGGGGGTGCCCACCCCCTCGCAGTCAGGACCGCACGATGATGCTCCTCGCTCCTGCCGCCGCCGCCGGCGACGCCGCCGCCGACTGGACCGCCCGCTCCGCCTGCCGCGCCGGCGACCCGGACGACCTCTTCGTGACCGGGGCGGCGCAGAACCGCGCCAAGACGGTCTGCCGGGCGTGCCCCGTGCGCACCGAGTGCCTGTCGGACGCCCTCGACAACCGGGTCGAGTTCGGCGTCTGGGGCGGCATGACCGAGCGCGAGCGCCGGGCCCTGCTCCGCCGTCGTCCCGACGTCGCCTCCTGGCGCGAGCTGCTCATGCAGGCCCGCGCCGAGCACGAGGGCGCCGACCGCCGGGCGGGCTGAGGCCCTCAGACCGATCGAGGCCGCTCCAGGCCGGCTCAGGCCGAGGGCGCCGCGGCCTCCCGGCCGCGGGCGAGGTCCTCGCCGATGCGGCGCAGGCCGTCGAGGTCGTGGACGTCGCCGGCCAGCGCCGCCACCTCCACCACCGGCACCGCCGGGTGCGCGCCGGTGAACCGCTCGCGCAGCCGCTTCTCCCGGGCGGCGAGCGCCATCCGCTCGGCGTGCAGCCGGAGCACGCCCTCGGCGAGGACGTCGTCGGGGGAGCCGCCGCGGACCTGCTCGGCCGCGGCGAGCGCGCGCTCGGCCGACAGCGCCGTGGCCGCCGACCGGTGCACCCGGTTGACCACCAGGCCGGCGAGCGGCATGCGCTCCTCGGCCAGCCGCTCCACGAAGTACGACGCCTCGCGCAGCGCGTCGCGCTCCGGCGCCGCGACCACCACGAAGGCGGTCCCCTCGCTCTTGAGCAGGTCGTAGGTGGCCTGGGCGCGCTCGCGGAAGCCGCCGAACATCGTCTCGAGCGCCGCGACGAACTGCGAGACGTCCTGCAGCACCTGCGCGCCGATGATGCGCGTGATGGCGCTCGTGAAGACGCTGAACCCGGTGGTGACGACCTTCAGGTAGGCCTTGCCGCCGGCCTTGGCCGGCGCCAGCAGGATGCGCACCATCCGGCCGTCCATGAGCGTGGTCATCCGCTCGGGGGCGTCGAGGAAGTCGAGCGCCGACCGCGTGGGCGGGGTGTCGACGACGATGAGGTCGTGCCCGCCGGCCGCCTTGAGCTGGCCCAGCTTCTCCATCGCCATGTACTCCTGCGTGCCGGCGAAGGAGGACGACAGCGCCTGGTAGAAGGGGTTGGCGAAGATCTGCTGCGCCTTCTCCTCGTCGGCGTGCGCGAGGACGATCTCGTCGAACGTCCTCTTCATGTCGAGCATCATCGCGTCGAGCGACCCGCCGGCGGCGGGGTCGACGCCGTCGACCGGGCGCGGGGTGTTGTCGAGCTCCGACAGCCCCATCGACTGCGCGAGCCGCTTGGCCGGGTCGATCGTGAGCACGACGACGCGGCGGCCGCGCTCGGCGGCGCGCAGGGCGAGCGCCGCGGCGGTGGTGGTCTTGCCGACGCCGCCGGAGCCGCAGCAGACGACGATGCGGGCGGTGTCGAGCAGGGCGTCGACGTCGAGGGCGGGCGAGCTGCTCACGGTCAGACCATCCCCTGCGCGCGGAGCGCCTCGGCCATGGCGTACAGGCTGTCCAGCGCGACGGCGTCGGCCATGCGCGGCAGCTCGTACGTGGGGCGGGACAGGTGCGCCAGCGCGTCCCGGCCGCGCTCCTCGAGGTCCACGCGCTCGGCGTGCTCGCCGACCTCGCCGAGCAGCGCCGCGACGACGTCGTCGGGGACGTCGAGGCCGGTGCCGGTGAGCGCGGTGCGCAGGCGGCCGGCGTCGAGGCCGCCGGACCGGGCGGCGGTGAGCTCGGCCGGCGGCAGCGCCGGCGTGCGCACCGCGTTGACGACGACCCCGCCGACGGGCAGCCCGAGCAGCTCCAGCTCGGCGACGCCGTCGATGGTCTCCTGCACGGGCATCTCCTCGAGCAGCGTCACGAGGTGCACGGCGGTGGCGGGCGAGCGCAGCACCTGCATGACGCCCTCGCTCTGCGTCTTGATCGGGCCCATCCGGGCCAGGCCGCCGACCTCGTGGGAGATGTTGAGGAAGCGCGCGATGCGGCCGGTGGGCGGGGCGTCGAGGACGACGGCGTCGTAGGCGTGCCGGCCCGCCTTGTCCTGCCGCACGACGGCCTCCTTCACCTTGCCGGTGAGCAGGACGTCGCGCAGCCCGGGCGCGATCGTGGTGGCGAAGTCGATCGCGCCCATCCGGCGCAGCGTGCGCGCGGGGATGCCGGTGGGCGAGAGCTTGTAGAACATGTGGAGGTAGTCGAGCAGCGCCTGCTCGGGGTCGATCGCGAGGGCGAAGACGTCGCCGCCGCCCGGCGCCACCGCGACCTTGCGCTCCTCGTAGGGCAGCGGCGGGGTGTCGAAGAGCTGCGCGATGCCCTGCCGCCCCTCCACCTCGGTGAGGAGCACCCGCCGCCCGCCGGAGGCCAGGGCGAGCGCGAGGGCGGCGGCCACCGTCGTCTTGCCGGTGCCGCCCTTGCCGGAGACGACGTGCAGGCGCACGTCCGCGAAGTCGGCCACGTGCCGAGCGTAGGTGCGGGCCTGCGGCCGGGCAGCAGGAGATCGGCCCGCGAGGTCGAACAGGTGAGGCACCCAGCACCGGCCGCCCGGCCCCTCCGCCCCCGGGAGCACGACGATGACTGCCGCCCGCCTCGACGCCGACCGCAGGCTCGACCGGACCGTGCGGACGAGCGCGCCCGGTGACCAGGGGTGGCGGGCGCACGCGGTGTGCCGCACCCCGAGCGCGGTGCACTTCTTCGCGCCCGCGCACTTCGAGCGCAAGCCGGAGAAGGACGCCCGCGAGGGCGCCGCCCGCGCGCTGTGCCGCTCGTGCCCGGTGCAGCCGCAGTGCCTGGAGTACTCGCTGGCCGTCGAGGAGCCGCACGGCATCTGGGGCGGGCTCAACGAGCTCGAGCGCCGCCGGCTGCTCCGCAAGCGGGCTGCGGCGGGACAGCAGCGGTCGGCCTGACCGCTCTCGCTAGGCTCCCGGCATGACCGCTCCGGACGTGCGCTGGGAGTACCTCACGGCGCCCCTGCTCATCCACAACACCAAGGCGATCCTCGACAACTTCGGCGCCGACGGCTGGGAGCTCGTCCAGGTCGTGCCGGGGCCCGGGGGCGGCGACACGCTCGTCGGGTACTTCAAGCGCCCGGTCCGCGGGTGAGCGCCCGCGACCGGCTCGCCGAGCTCGGGCTGGAGCTGCCGCCGGTCGTGCCGCCGGTCGCGGCCTACGTGCCGGCCGTGCGCAGCGGCGACCTCGTCTTCACCTCCGGGCAGCTGCCCGTGGTGGGCGGCCGCATGGACGTCACCGGCAAGGTCGGCGCGCTCGTGACGCCGGAGCAGGCCAAGGACCTCGCGCGCACGTGCGCCCTCAACGCGCTCGCGGCCGTCGACGCCCTCGTGGGCCTCGACGCCGTCGAGCAGGTGGTCAAGGTCGTGGGCTTCGTGGCGTCGGCGCCCGACTTCACCGGCCAGCCGGCGGTCGTCAACGGCGCCTCCGAGCTGCTCGGCGAGGTCTTCGGCGACGCCGGGCGGCACGCCCGGTCCGCTGTCGGCGTCGCGTCGCTGCCGCTCGACGCGCCGGTCGAGGTCGAGCTCGTCGTGCGGGTCGCGCCGGAGGCCTGACGTGGCCGGCGAGCCGCCTCCCGAGCTGCTCGAGCGGGCCCGCGCGCTGCGCGACGGGTCGCACGCCCCCGCGCCCACCCGCGACGCCGCCACCGTCGCGCTGCTGCGCGAGGGGCCGCAGGGTCCGGAGACCTACCTGCTGCGCCGGGCCGGCGCGATGGTCTTCGGCGGCATGCACGTCTTCCCGGGCGGCTCCGTCGACCCGGCCGACGCCTCGGCCGAGACCGCCTGGGCCGGCCCGCCGCCGTCGGCGTTCGCCGCCGCCTTCGCCTGCGACGAGCGGCTCGCCCGCGCGCTGGTGTGCGCGGCCGTCCGCGAGGTGTTCGAGGAGGCCGGCGTGCTGCTCGCCGGCCCGTCGCCGCACGAGGTGCTCGCCGACGTCAGCAGCGCCGAGTGGGAGGCCGAGCGGGTCGCGCTCGAGGCGCGCGAGCAGTCGCTCACCGAGCTGCTGGCCCGGCGGAGCCTGGTGCTGCGGGCCGACCTGCTCAGCCCGCTCGCGCACTGGATCACCCCGGAGGTGGAGCCCCGCCGCTTCGACACCCGCTTCTTCGTCGCGGAGGTGCCGGCCGGCCAGGTGCCGCGCGACGTCGGCGGGGAGGCGGTCGAACGGCGGTGGGTGCGGCCGGCCGACGCCCTCCAGCAGGGGCTGGTCATGCTGCCGCCCACCGCCGCGGCGCTGTCCGACCTCGCCGCCCACGCCGACGTCGCCGCCGCGCTGCGCGCCGAGCGCACCGTCCGGCCGGTGCTGCCCAAGCTGGTCGTGCACGACGACGACTCCGTCGACTTCCTGCTGCCCGGCGACCCGGGCTACCCGGCATGAGGCCGGTGACGGCGTCGGCGTCCGTCGTGCTGGCGCCGAACCCCGGCCCCATGACGCTCGACGGCACCAACACCTGGGTGCTGCGCGCGCCGGGCAGCGAGGGCTGCGTCGTCGTCGACCCGGGGCCGGAGCACGAGGGGCACCTCGCGGCCGTCGCCGCCGCCGGCCCGGTCGAGGCCGTGCTGCTCACGCACGGACACCTCGACCACAGCGAGGGCGCCCGCCGCTTCGCGGAGATGACCGGGGCGGCCGTGCGCGCGCTCGACCCCGCGCACCGGCTGGGCGAGGAGGGCCTGGCCGAGGGCGACGTCGTCGCGGCGGCCGGGCTCGAGCTGCGCGTGCTGCACACCCCGGGCCACACGTCCGACTCGCTGTCGTTCGTGCTGCCGGGCGAGGGCGTGCTCACCGGCGACACCGTGCTCGGCCGCGGCACCACCGTCGTCGCCCACCCCGACGGCGTGCTGGCCGACTACCTCGACAGCCTGCGCCGGCTGCAGGACCTCGGCGACCTCGCCGTCCTGCCGGGCCACGGGCCGGAGCTGCCCTCGGCGGGTGCCGCCGCCGCGCACTACCTCGCGCACCGCGAGGGCCGGCTGGAGCAGGTCCGGGCCGCCGTCGAGGCCGGTGCCCGCACGGCGCGGGAGGTGGTCGAGGTCGTCTACGCCGACGTCGACCCGGTGCTCTGGGACGCCGCCGAGCTGTCGGTGCGCGCCCAGCTCCTCTTCCTGGACCGGTCGTGACCTGCCCGGCCTGCGGCACGCCCACGGTGCCCGGGGCGCGGTTCTGCTTCGCCTGCGGGACGGCGCTGCCGGCCAGCACCGAGGTGGAGGCCGAGCGCCGCGTCGTCACGGTGCTGTTCGGCGACCTGTCGGACTTCACGAGCTGGTCGGAGGAGCTCGACCCCGAGCGGGTCGGCGGCGTCACCGACCGCGTGCTGTCGACGCTGACGGCGGCCGTCGCCGAGTTCGGCGGGCACGTCGACAAGCTCACCGGCGACGGTCTGATGGCCGTCTTCGGCGCCCCGGTGGCGCACGAGGACGACGCCGAGCGGGCGGTGCGCGCGGCGGCGCGCATGCAGTCGGCCGTCCGCCGGGTGGTGGCCGAGGAGAGCGGCGGCGGCCGGCGGCTCGGCCTGCGGGTCGGGCTCAACACCGGCGAGGTGCTCGCCGGCATGCAGGCCCACGTCAGCTACACGGTGGTCGGCGACACGGTGAACACCGCGGCGCGCCTGTCGGACGCCGCCGGCGTCGGCGCGGTGCTCGCCGGGCGCGAGACCGCCCTCGCCACGATGTCCGCGGCCTCGTGGCGGGCGCTCACGCCGCTGCGCCTGAAGGGCAAGCGCGAGCCGGTGCCGGCGTTCGAGCTCGTGTCGCTGCGGCCGCCGGGCGCGAGCCGGCTCGGGCTCGGCGACGAGGCGCCCTTCCTCGGGCGCGACGCCGAGCTCGGCCTGCTCATCGGCCGGCTCATGGACGTCAGCGACGGCTCGACCCGCATGGTGCTCGTGTCCGGCGAGGCCGGCGTGGGCAAGACGCGGCTCGCGCAGGAGATCAGCCGGTTCGCCGGCGAGCTGCCCGGCACCCGGGTGCTCTGGGGCCGCTGCGCGCCCTACGGCGAGGGCCGCGACCTCGCGGCCGTGGCCGAGATGGTGCGCACCGCCTGCGGCATCGGCGAGGACGACGACGTCGAGACCGCCCGCGCGCGGGTGCAGCGCACCGTGCAGCGCCTCGACGCCGCCCACCGGCCGCTGCCGCGCACCACCGCGGAGCGGCTCACGACGCTGCTGGGGCTCGACCCGGAGGGCTCGCCGGCGGCGCCGCGCGAGGCGGCCGCGCCCGGCACCGGCGAGGCGGGCGACTGGGTGGCGCCGGCCGTCGCGGCGCTGTTCGCGGCGCTGGCCGCCGACGGGCCGCTGCTGCTCGTCGTCGACGACCTGCACTGGGCCACGCCGGTGATGCTCCGCGGGCTGCTCGACGTCGTCGGGCGGCTGCGCGGCGGCGTCCTCGTGGTGGGCGTCGGCCGGCCCGACATGCTCGAGACGCGGGTCGAGCCGGACGACCGGCTGTGGTTCGAGGACATCCCGCCCACCGTGTCGGCCGAGCTCGTGCCCCTCCTGCCGCTCGAGGAGACCGCCGCCGAGCGGCTCCTGCGCGCCTACCTCGGCGCCGCCGGCGAGGAGCTCGACCCGCGGGCCCGGGTGGCGCTGCTCGACCGCGCGCAGGGCAACCCGTTCTTCCTCGCCGAGCTGCTGCACCTGCTCGTCGACCGGGGCGTGCTGCGGCGCGAGGGCGACCGCTGGGCCCTCGACGAGGCCCACCCCGACGACCTGCTGCCCGCCGGCGTGCAGGCGGTGCTCGCCGCCCGCATCGACGGGCTCGGCGGGCAGGCCAAGGGCGTCCTGCGCGACGCCAGCGTGCTGGGCCTGCGCGTCACGCGGCCGGGCCTGGAGGCGGTCGGCCGGGCGTCCGGGCACGGCGACCCGGAGGTCGTGCAGTCGGCCCTGCGCACGCTCGTCGAGCGGCGGCTGCTCGAGGCCGACGCCGACGACCAGAGCTACCGCTTCGGCCACACGCTCGTGCGCGACGTCGCCTACGCCGGCCTGGCCAAGGCCGAGCGGGCCCGCCGGCACGCCGCCGCGGCGGCGCACTTCGCCGGGAGCGCCGGCGGCCGGTCCGCCGAGGCCGACACCGCCGCCGCCTCGCAGGGCGAGCGCGCCGTGCGCCTGGCCGCCGAGATGGGCCTGCCGCCGGACGACCCGGCGTGGAGCGGGCTCGGCGTCGCCTTCCCGGCGCTGGCCCGGCTCGGCGCGGCGGCGCTGGCGCGCGACGACAACGTGGCCGCCGAGGCGCTGCTCAGCCGCGCGCTCGCCCTCCCGGGCGCCGACGACCTCCCGGACGACCTGCGGGTGCCCGCCCGGG
>DATMKB010000038.1:0-3730 GCA_035553635.1 Mycobacteriales bacterium | reverse complement strand
GTCCCCGCATGACCTCGCCCGACAAGGACCTGCCGTTCCGCAACGCCCCCGACCTCGTCTCCGAGGAGGGCGTCGACGAGGGGTCGGCCACCTCGACGCAGGAGGCGACCGGCGTCCCGAACCCGGTCAACCAGCTGCTCGGCGACCCGAAGAGCTCGACCGCCGCCGCCGGCACGCCGGCCGCCGCGCCGGTCGACACCGAGACCGACGAGAGCCGCGCGGACAAGGCCGCGGCCCCGGGGCAGAACTACGCCGCCGGCGAGGGCTGAGCCCTACGGTGGGCCGGTGCTCGACGCCCGGCTCGCCGACCTGTCCGACCGCCTGACGGCGCTCGGCGGCGTCCTCGTCGCGTTCTCCGGCGGCGCGGACAGCGCGTTCCTGCTGGCCGCCGCCGTGCGCGCCCTCGGCCCGGACGCCGTCGCCGCGGCCACGGCCGTGAGCCCGAGCCTCGCGGCCGCGGAGCTGGCGCCGGCCCGCGCGCTGGCCGCCTCGCTCGGCGTCCGGCACCTCGTACCCGGCACCGACGAGCTGTCCCGGCCCGGCTACGCCGCGAACGGCCGCGACCGCTGCTTCCACTGCAAGGCCACGCTGCTCGACACCCTTCGGCCGGTCGCCGACGGGCTCGGCCTGCCGCACGTCGCCACGGGCACCAACGCCGACGACGCCGTCGCCGGCTTCCGCCCGGGCATCCGCGCGGCGGCCGAGCGCGGGGCGGCCACTCCGCTCCTCGACGCCGGCCTCACCAAGGACGACGTCCGCGAGGCGTCCCGCCGGTGGGGCCTGCCGACGGCGGACAAGCCGGCGCTCGCCTGCCTGGCGAGCCGGCTGGCCTACGGCGTCGAGGTCACGGCCGACCGGCTGGCCCGGGTCGACCGCGCCGAGACGGCGCTGCGGGCGCGGATCCCGTCGGCCCGCGACGTGCGGGTGCGCGACCTGGGCGGCGGCGTCGCGCGGGTCGAGCTCGACCCCGCGGCGCTGGCCCGCTGCGACGACGCCGCGCTCGACGCCGTGCGCGCCGAGGGCTTCGCCGACGTCACGGCGCAGGTCTTCCGCTCGGGGTCGCTCAACCTGCTGCCGGGCTGATCCCGGTCAGCCGGAGCGGGCGCCGCGCAGCAGGCCGACGAGGGCCAGCGCGAGGCCCGCGGGCGCGAGCGCGGTGAGCACCGCGAAGGCCGACGGCGCACTGCGCTCGAGGAAGAAGCCGGCGACGACCACGAGCACCGCCGCGACGCCGAGGACGAACAGCACGGCGCCCGCCCGCACCAGGCCGTCGCCCGGCCGCGCGCCCGAGGCGTGCCGTCCGCTCACGCGGCCAGCCTACGGCGGCGGCGACTAGCCTGAGCGCTCCCGCACCACTGCTCCCGAGAGGTCCTCGTGCCCACCGGCAAGGTCAAGTTCTTCGATCGCGACAAGGGCTTCGGCTTCGTGTCCCGCGACGACGGCGGCGACGTCTTCGTGCCCAAGTCCGCCCTGCCCGCGGGGGTCGAGGAGCTCAAGGCCGGCACCCGCGTGGAGTTCGGCGTCGCCGCCGGCAAGCGCGGCGAGCAGGCGCTGTCGCTCACGGTGCTCGACGCCCCGCCGAGCCTGGCCGGCGCCCGCCGCAGCCCCGACGAGCTGCAGGGCATGGTCGAGGACATGATCAAGCTGCTCGAGGCGCGGGTGCAGCCGACGCTGCGCCGGGGCAAGCACCCCGACCGCGAGACCGGCCGCCGCATCGCGCAGATCCTGCGCGCGGTCGCCTCCGACCTCGAGGGCTAGCGGCCGACCCCGGTCACTCCGCCGGGACGAGCTCGAACGTCCACTCACCCGTGGGGTTGCGCGGGTCGCCCCCCTCGCCGGCCGTGCGCACCGTGAGGAGCAGGCCCTCCTGCGGCACCCCCACCCTGAGCGGGAAGTAGTGGCGGTCCTGGAACACCTCCGAGGACTCCGGCTGGCGGGTGGGGCCGATGACCTCGACGTACCAGCCGCGCTCGACGACGTCCTTGCTGACGTCGATGCCGATGCGACCGTCCTTCACGGGGATGCGGACCGGCTCGTCGTCGCGCACCGCGCAGTCCCCGGAGGAGAGCGGCTGACCGTCGAAGCAGTAGACGTCGGCCTCCTTCCAGTCGCTGTGCGTGCCGCTGACGACGGTGACGATGGGGGCCGGTCGCTCGCAGCCGGTGAGGGCGGCCACGGCGGCGACCGCCGACAGGGTCGCGGCCAGGCGGCGGCGGGCGGTCATGCGCTCTCCGGGAGTCAGGTCGGGTCGGAGCCGAGGAGTGGGAGACTGGACGGCGTGCCAGGACTACGCAGGTTGCGCGACGTCGGACAGAGGCTATCCGGGGCGCTCGTCCCGCCGCGCGCCGAGGGGGAGCCGGACACCGTGAGCGACACCGCGGCCGAGCCGCAGGACGACGCCGTCGAGCAGCCCGTCGCGGCCGCGCTGCCGGAGCCCGCGGCGGAGGAGCCCGTCGTGGTGGACGACCCGGTCGAGGTCGCGGCGCCCGTCGCGGAGGAGCCCGTCGAGCTCGCGTCCGACGACCCCGCGGCGCAGCCGCCGGCGGAGCCGCCGACGGAGGACGTCCCGGCGGTCGTCGCCGCGGAGCCCGACGCCGTGCTCGCGGCCGCCGTCGAGCTGGCCCGTGCGGCCGCCGTCGAGGAGGCCGGCGAGGCCGTCGGCGAGCACCTCGGCGTCGAGGTCGAGCCCGCCGTGGAGGGCGACCTGGTGGTCACCCACTCCTTCGCCGCGGCGCTGCCCGGCTACGTCGGCTGGCGCTGGGCGGTCACGCTGGCCCGCGCGCCCGAGCAGGAGCAGGCGACCGTCGACGAGGTCGTGCTGCTCCCCGGCGCCGGCGCGCTGCTCGCGCCCGAGTGGGTGCCGTGGAGCGCCCGCGTGGCGCCGGGCGACCTCGGCCCCGGCGACCTGCTCCCGCCGCCGGCCGACGACCCGCGCCTGGTCCCGTCCTACGAGGACGTCGACGCCGAGCCGCTGCCGTTCGACCTGCACCGCGACCTCGGCCTGGGCCGGCCGCGGGTGCTCTCCGCGGAGGGCCGCGAGCTGGCCGCCGAGCGGTGGTCCGAGGGCCCGGCCGGGCCGCGCGCGCCGATCGCCAAGCAGGCCCCCGGGCGCTGCGCCGACTGCGGCTTCCTCGTCCCCGTGGCGGGCGGGCTCGGGCGCGCGTTCGGCGTCTGCGCGAACGCCGTCGCGCCGGACGACGGGCGCGTGGTGGCGCTGCTGCACGGCTGCGGCGCGCACTCCGAGACCGTCACCACCGCGCCGCACGCGAGCACCACCGAGCTGGTCGTCGAGCACGAGGAGCTCGAGCTGGTCGACGTCGCGTCGCTGCCCGCGGACGACTAGGCCGGCGCGGGCAGCGCCAGCGCCTCCACCAGCGCCGGCAGCACCTCGCCGAGCGGGGCGTCGACGCGCACGTCGGCCTTGGCGTCGCCGCGCGTCGGGCCGCTGTTGACGACCGCCACCGGGGTGCCGTCCTTGGCCGCGCGCAGGACGAAGCGGTAGCCGCTCATCACGGTCAGCGAGCTGCCCAGGACCAGCAGCGCCCGCGACCGCCCCACCAGCGCGAAGCACGCCTGCACGCGGTCGGCCGGCACCGTCTCGCCGAAGTAGACGACGTCGGGCTTGAGCACGCCGCCGCAGAGCTGGCAGTCGACGGTGCGGAAGGACGCGAGCGCCTCGTCGGGCAGGTCGACGTCGCCGTCGGGGTTGACCGCGGTGACCTGCGCCGTC
>DATMKB010000037.1:0-5558 GCA_035553635.1 Mycobacteriales bacterium | reverse complement strand
CCCTCGACGCGCACGGAGAAGACCGGCCGGCCCGCGGGCGCGGGGGCCTCCACGGGCTGCTCAGCCACCCAGCACCGGCCGGAGCGCGGGGACGAGCAGGCTGTCGAGCACCGTCGGCAGCAGCGGCTGGGGGCCGCCGAGCGGGATGAGGAGCAGCGCGAGCAGGACGGCGGTGCCGATGTTCTGCTCGACGAGCCGGTAGCGGGCCTGCTGCCAGCCGCGCGTGGTCGGGCCGGCCGCGAGGAGCAGCCGCCCGCCGGGCAGCGGCGGCACGGGCACCAGGCTCAGCGCCGCCACCGCGACGTTGCTCAGGCCGAGCAGGTACAGCGCCAGCAGGCCGACGTCGAGGCCCGCGACGCCGCGCTGCAGCGCGAGGAGCGTGCCCTCGACCGGCGGTCCCCCGGCCAGCCGGTAGCCGGCGAGCAGGGCCAGGCCCAGGACGAGGTTGGCGGCGGTGCCCGCGAGCAGCACCGGCGCCTGCTGCGCGGCCGTGCGGCGACGGGTCAGCTCGGTCTGCCGGGCCCAGCCGGTGCCGGACACCGCGGCGCCGAGCAGGCCGAACGGGTCGACGTGGCGGCGCGGGTCGGGCCGCAGGCGCTGCTCGGCCCGGGGCGCGGTCTCCCCCGCGCGGGCCGCGGCGAGCGCCTGCACCCAGCCGTGCAGCGCGACGGCGAGCAGGAAGCCGACGAGCAGGAGCGCGAAGGAGGTCGGCGCGGCGAGCGCGTAGAGCACCTCAGCGGCCGGTCAGGCGGCGCACCAGGATGCTCGCGTCGCCCTTGGCGTCCAGGTCGGCCAGCACCACGGCGAGCGCCTCGCGCACGATGCGCCCGCGGTCCACGGCCAGGCCGTGGTCGGCGCGCAGCGTCAGGCGGGCCTGCTCGAGGTCCACGAGCTCCTCGGCGGACACGTAGACGGTGATCTTCTCCTCGTGCCGCTCGCGGCCGCTCGGACGGCGCTCGGCGGTGCGGGGGCGGCGGCGCACCGGCGCGCGGACGGTCGTGCGCGGCGCCGCGGCGGTGTCCTGCGGCTCCGGGACCAGGTCAGCGACCGGTGCCAGCGACACGGCGCGGGGCGCGGGCTGGGCGACGGGCGCCGGCTCGGCGACCGGCGCGGGCGACGGCACGGAGGACGACACGGAGGACGACGCCGGCGCGGCCGCCCCGGTGGCCCGGAACAGCTCGTCAGCGCCCGGCAGGCTGCGGCGGCGGCTCATGCCGACACCGTCCGGGCGAGGAGCTCGCGGGCGAGCTCGCGGTAGGCCGTGGCACCCGTGGACGACGACGCGTAGGACGTGATCGGCTCCCCCGCCACGGTGGTCTCCGGGAACCGGACCGTCCGGCTGATCACCGTGTGGAAGACCCGGTCGCCGAACGCGTCGACGACCCGGGCGAGCACCTCGCGCCCGTGCAGCGTCCGAGCGTCGTACATCGTGGCCAGGAGTCCCTCGATCTCCAGTCGAGGGTTGAGCCTCTCGCGGATCTTCTCGATGGTCTGGAGCAGCAGCGCGACGCCGCGCAGCGCGAAGTACTCGCACTCCAGCGGGATGACGACGCCGTCGGCAGCGGTGAGGGCGTTGACGGTCAGCAGGCCCAGCGAGGGCTGGCAGTCGATGAGGACGACGTCGTAGTCGTCGAGCACCGGCTCGAGCACCCGGCGCAGCGTCTGCTCGCGGGCCACCTCGTTGACCAGCTGCACCTCGGCGGCCGACAGGTCGATGTTGCTCGGGAGCAGGTCCATGCCGGCGACGGCCGTCTTGAGCATGACGTCCTCGGCCGTGACGTCGCGCTCCATGAGCAGGTCGTAGACCGTGCGGTCGAGCTGCATCGGGTTGACGCCGAGCCCCACCGACAGCGCGCCCTGCGGGTCGAGGTCGACGAGCAGCACCCGGCGGCCGGTCTCGGCGAGCGCGGCGCCCAGGTTGATCGTCGTCGTCGTCTTGCCGACGCCGCCCTTCTGGTTGCACAGGGCCAGCACGCGCGCGGGCCCGTGCTCCACCACCGGCGGCGGCTCGGGGAAGGTCCGGCGCGGCCGCCCGGTGGGCCCGAGGTCCGGGACGTCGGCGACCGGGTCGGGCGCGGCCACGAGGGCGACCGGCGCCGGCTCGGCGGGGGCCGCCCCGCGTCGACGGCGGGGCGCCGCCGCAGCGGCGGACTTTGTCGACATGCAGGCAACTCCCCTGGACGACGGTGCGACAACTCGGTCTAGCTCCCGCGGTCCCGCACCCTAGCCACCGCGACGGCCGGCGGACCACTGCCCGGGGCACATCCGTGGAGAACCTGGGGACGGCGGCGCCGGACCTGTGGAGACACGCCGTCGGCCTGGGGACGCGGCCTGGGGACAGTCAGCCGCGGGCGCGCGGGTGCGTCGAGGCGTAGACCTCGCGGAGCCGGTCGACGGTCACCAGCGTGTACACCTGCGTCGTGGTCACCGACGCGTGGCCCAGCAGCTCCTGCACCACCCGCACGTCGGCGCCGCCGTCGAGCAGGTGCGTGGCGAAGCTGTGCCGCAGGGTGTGCGGCGAGACCTCGACCGGCAGGCCCGCCCGCGCCACGGCCGCCTGCAGCACCGCCCAGGCGCTCTGCCGCGACAGCCGGCCGCCGCGGGCGTTGAGGAACAGCGCCGGCGTCCCGCGGCCGGCGGCCGCGAGCGCGGGCCGGGCCCGCACGAGGTACGCCTCCACCGCCGTGCGCGCGAGCCGGCCCACCGGCACCACGCGCTGCTTGCCGCCCTTGCCGTCGAGCCGCACCGACCCGTCCTGCAGGTCCAGGTCGTCGACGTCGAGCCCGGTCGCCTCGCTGATGCGCGCGCCCGTGCCGTACAGCACCTCGAGCAGGGCCCGGTCGCGCAGCGCGAGCGGCGTGCCGTCGGCCCCCGCGGCGTCGAGCAGGGCCTCGACCTGCTCGACCGTCACCGCCTTGGGCAGCCGGCGGGCCGGCGGCGGCGGCTTGACCTCCCGCGCCGGGTCGCCCGCCGCGAGCCCCTCCCGGTGCGCGAAGCGGTGCAGCCCGCGCACCGCCACCACCGCCCGCCCCGCGGACGACGCCGCGAGCGGCGGGTGCTCCTCGTCCCCCTCGCGCAGGGCGGCGAGGAACGACGCGACGTCGGGCTCCTGCACCTCGTCCACCGACGTGCGGCCGAGGGCGGCCAGGTGGGCGACGTAGCGCTCGAGGTCGCGCCGGTACGACGACAGCGTGTTGGCCGCCAGCCCGCGCTCGACCGCGAGGTGGTCCAGGTAGGCCTGGACGACCCGGGCGGGCGTCGCGGTGCTCAGCCGAGGACCTCCGCGAGCGGTCGGGTCGGCAGGCCGTGGGCCTCCCCCACCGGCGCGTAGACGACCTCGCCGCCGACGGTGTTGACGCCCAGGGCCAGCGCCGGGTCGGCGTCGACCGCGCCGCGCCAGCCGCGGTCGGCGATCGCGACGGCGTACGGCAGCGTCACGTTGGTCAGCGCGTACGTGGAGGTGTTCGGCACGGCGCCCGGCATGTTCGCGACGCAGTAGAAGAGCGTGTCGTGCACGGGGAAGACCGGGTCGGAGTGCGTCGTGGGGCGGGTCGACTCGAAGCAGCCCCCCTGGTCGACCGCGATGTCGACGAGCACCGCGCCGGGCTTCATCGCCGAGACGAGCTCGTCGCTCACCAGCGTCGGCGCCTTGGCCCCCGGGACGAGCACCGCCCCGATGACGAGGTCGGCGTCCACGACCGCGCGCTCGATCTCGTAGGAGTTCGAGGCGACGGTCTGCATGTGGCCCTGGTAGATGCGGTCGACCTCGCGCAGCCGGCCGACGTTGATGTCGAGCAGCAGCACCTCGGCCTGCATGCCGAGCGCGATCGCGGCGGCGTTGAGGCCCGAGACGCCCGAGCCGAGCACCACGACCTTGGCCGCGTAGACGCCGGAGACCCCGCCGAGCAGGACCCCGCGCCCGCCGGCGTACCGCTCGAGGAAGTGCGCGCCGACCTGCGGCGCCATGCGGCCGGCCACCTCCGACATCGGGGCGAGCAGCGGCAGCGAGCGGTCGGGCAGCTGCACCGTCTCGTAGGCGATCGCGGTGGTGCCGGACGCCAGCAGGGCGTCGGTGCAGGCGCGCGACGCCGCGAGGTGGAGGTAGGTGAAGAGCACCTGGTCGGCGCGCATCCGGTGGTACTCCTCCGCCACCGGCTCCTTCACCTTGAGCAGCAGGTCGCCCTCGGCCCAGACGTCGTCGGCGGTGCCGAGGATCTGGGCGCCCGCGGCGGTGTACTCCTCGTCGAGGATCGACGAGCCCGACCCCGCGTCCTTCTCGACGAACACCTCGTGCCCGTGCCGCACGAGCTCCTTGACGCCGGCGGGGGTGATGGCGACCCGGTACTCGTTGTCCTTGACCTCGCGCGGGATGCCGACCTTCACGGGGGTGCCTCCTGGCCCTCGACGGTGCCCGGGGCCGGTCGGGCGCCCGGAGCGTCGCGGCGAGCCCGGTCGGGACCCGGCCGCGGACGGCGGGCTCCTGGCGCCGCCGTCGCGCGGAGCCTAGCGGCGCAGGTCACACCGGTGCAGCGCGACGATCAGCCCGAGCGCCGCCGCAGCGCCAGGGCCGCCCCGCCGACGAGCAGCAGCCCGACGGCGGCGAGCGCCGAGGCCCCGCCGGTGGCCGGCAGCGCGCGGGCGGCGGCGACCGGCGCCGTGGCGGGCACCGGCGCGGCCGCCGACGCGGTGCCGAACGGCACGGACACCGGCGCGTCGCCGAGCGGGCGCCCGCCGTAGACGACGGAGCCGTCCTCGTCCTGGTAGGTCAGCCACGTCGTGGCCGCCTGGAACCCCTTGCCGGGCCGGCTGTAGTCGCAGACGCCGTCGGGGAACGTGCGGCGCAGGGCCTCCTGCTGCAGCGGGGTGAAGACCTCGGCGAAGGAGCGGCCCGCGTAGTCGTAGGTCTCCAGCGGCACCGTCTGGCAGTCCAGCCGGTCGTCGGTGAAGCCGACGAGCGGGTCGCCGCCGCCCGCCTCGATGCGCGGCGAGGAGAACAGCGTCGCGTCGACGGTGGTGCGGCAGAGCGACAGCGGCGCCTCGGCGCCGTTGGCCGAGACGCAGCGCGGCACGACGCCGGCCGCCTCCTTCGCCTCGATGATCTTCTGCGGGAGGGGGACGTCGCGGGTGTCGGCCTCGACGGCGGCGAGCCACTCGTCCATCTTCCGGATGGCGGCCGTCACGAACGAGACGTCGCCCAGCAGCGGCGTCTGGCCCTCCCAGAAGACCTGGTTCGCCGAGGTCCCGTGCTCGCGCACCAGCCGGTCGCGCATGGAGAACTTGCGGTACACGTCGTGGAAGGCGCCGGGCTCCGGGCCGCCGAGGTCGATGATCGCGACCTGGTCGAGGTGGGCCCCGGTGTTGACGGCGCCGCTGCGGTAGACGCGCTCCATGGCCAGCGGGTCGGCGACGGTGCGCTCCTGCGTCGGCTCGAAGTCGATGTCGTAGCCGCCCACGCCCTCGTTGAGCGCGACGAACTGCGACGGCGTCAGCGGCGGGCGCGTGGGGTCGCTCAGGTCGTTCTCGAGGAACGCCAGCAGGCCGGACAGCCCGTACTGCAC
>DATMKB010000036.1:0-2300 GCA_035553635.1 Mycobacteriales bacterium | reverse complement strand
CAGCGCGACGTACCACCACTCCACCGGGTGCTCCCCTCGTCCTCCGCGACGCTACGGACGGTGAGCGGCGGTGTCTGCCGGAGTGCGGCCCTGCACGCGAAGATGACCCGGGCGGGGCGGACCGCCTGGTCACTCCGGGTCAGGGCCCGGTGGCGCGAGCCGGTGGCGGGGCGGGGAGGTCCGGCGGTGGGCCGAAGGTCCCGCGGACGCGGTGCGCCCGGCCCGGGCGCGGGCAGGACCCCGGCTGACACGCTGGCGGCCGCACTCCAGGAGGTCCTGTGCCCGGTACCCGCCCGTCCGTCGACGAGGTCCGCACCGTCGTGGAGCTCGCCGCCCTGGCGCCGTCTGTGCACAACAGCCAGCCGTGGCGCTTCCGCTGGGACGGCGCGGCGCTCGAGGTGCGCGAGGAGTCCCGGCGGTCGCTGCCGGTGCTCGACCCGAGCGGCCGCGAGCGCGTGCTGTCGTGCGGCGGGGCGGTGCTCGGCGCGCGGCTCGGGTTCGCGGAGGTCGGCTGGTCGGCCCGCGCCGAGCTGCTGCCCGGGGGCGACGTCCTCGCGCGCGTGGTGCCGGAGGAGCGGCGCGACCCGGGCGCCGACGAGCACGACCTGGCCGCCGCCGCGGCCCGGCGGGCCACCGACCGCGACCCCTACGACGACCGCCCGCTGCCCGACGACGTCCTCGCGTCGCTGCGCGCGGCTGCCGAGGCGGAGGGCGCGTGGCTGCACGTCGTCGACCGGGACCGGCAGGAGCCGGACCTCGACGTCCTGCTCGCGCACGCCGACGCCAGCCAGCGGTCCGACCCGCAGTACCTCGCCGAGCTCGACAGCTGGCGGACGTCGTCCGGCCCGGTCGGCGTGGCGGACCGCGCGCTGCCGACCGTGCCCGCGTCCGAGCGCGGCGACAGCCTCTCGCTGCGCGACTTCGACGCCGCCCGTGCAGCGCCGGCGCGGCCGGGCGGGGAGCGCCGGCCGGAGCACCCGGCCGTCCTCGTCGTCGGCACCGACGGCGACGAGCGGCGCGACTGGCTCGTCGCCGGCGCCGCGCTGCACCGCCTGCTGCTCACCGCCACCGTGGCGGGCGTCGCGGCGCAGCCCATCACCTCCGTGCTCGAGGTGCCGCCCCTGCGGGCGCGGCTGCGCACGGTGCTCGGGCTCGTGGGGGTGCCGCAGGTGGTGCTCCGCGCCGGCTACGGCACGCACGGCCCGAGCAGCTCCCGGCTCCCCGTCGACGAGGTCCTCGAGATCGCGGTGCCCGGCTCCTAGGCTCGGCCCGTGACCGCCCCGCTCCTGCCGCAGCTGCGGCTCGACGAGCTGCTCAGCGAGCTGCAGGCCCGGCTCGACGAGGTCGTGCGCACCCGCGACCGCGTCGGCGGGCTGCTGGAGGCCGTGCTCGCCGTGGGCAGCGACCTCGACCTGCAGACGGTGCTGCGGCGCATCGTCGACGCGGCGGTGCGGCTCGCCGACGCGCGGTACGGCGCGCTCGGCGTCGTCGGCCGCGACGGCTTCCTCAGCCAGTTCCTCACCGTCGGCGTCGACGACGAGACGGCGGCGCGCATCGGCGACCTGCCGCACGGCCACGGCATCCTCGGCCTGCTCATCCGCGACCCGCACCCGCTGCGCCTGGACGACCTGCGCGAGCACGAGGCCTCGTACGGCTTCCCGCCGCACCACCCGCCGATGGGCAGCTTCCTCGGCGTCCCCGTGCGCGTGCGCGACGAGGTCTTCGGCAACCTCTACCTCACCGAGAAGCGCGGGGGCGGCGGCTTCGACGCCGAGGACGAGTCGGTGGTGCTCGCCCTCGCCGCGGCCGCCGGCGTGGCCATCGAGAACGCGCGGCTCTACGCCGAGGCGCAGCGCCGGCAGCGCTGGGTCGCGGCGAGCGCGGAGATCTCCACCGCGCTGCTGTCCGGCACGGAGCCCGAGGACGTCCTGCCGCTCATCGCCGAGCGGGCGGCCGCCCTCGCCGGGGCCGAGACCGGCGTCGTCGCCGTGGCCCGGCACGGCGCGCTGGAGGTCGAGGTCGCCGTGGGCCCGGCCGCCGGGCTGCTGGCCGGACGGCGCGTCGGGGGTCCGGGATCCCCGCTCGACGACGTCCGGGCGTCCGGCGAGCCGGCCGTGCTGACGGCCGCCGACGGCCCGCACCTGCTCACCGACGACCTGGTCGTCGGCTCCGCCGTCGTCGTGCCGCTGGGGGCCGGGCCCGGCGCCGGGCTGCTCGTCGTGGCCGGCCCGGTGGACGGCGCGCCGGTCGAGGGCGACAGCTGCACCGAGCTCCAGGTCTTCGCCGCGCAGGCCACCGTC
>DATMKB010000035.1:0-5974 GCA_035553635.1 Mycobacteriales bacterium | reverse complement strand
GGCCGAGCTCGACCTCGTCGTCTGCCTCAACCCGATGAGCAGCCGGCCGGAGGACCTCCTCGCGTCCGGCCGCGGGCGGGTGCGCGGCGCCGTCCGGCGCTCGGTCGGCCGGCGGCTCGGCTGGGAGGCGCGCCGGCTGCGCGAGCGCGGCACCGCCGTCGTCCTGCTGCAGCCCGGGCCCGACGACCTCGCCGTCCTCGGCGCCAACCTCATGAGCACCGCCCGCCGGCACCTGGTGCTGGAGACGGCCGTGCGCACCACGACGGCCCGGCTCGCCGACGGCGAGCTGGCCGGGCTGCTGCAGGACCAGCCGCGCGCGCCCGAGCACCGGGTCCGGCGCCCGGAGGGCCCGGTCGGCACCTGGCCGGCCGAGGCGCTCCCGCCCGGCACGTCCGTCGCGCCGGCGGCGGTGACCGGGGGCTGACGTCCGGCGGGTGCGCCGACCGGGGGACCGCCCCACGGCCGTCCGGAGCAGCCGGTATGGCCCGTCAGGACGGACTTCGGCCCGACCGGGCCCGCGCGCTCCTGTCGTCCGCCCTCGCCGCCGATGCCCGCCCCATGAGCACCACCGGTCCGGGACCCGCCGAGGCCCTGCAGCGCGCCCGCACGGCCCGGGAGCGGCTCGAGGCGCTCAAGGCCGAGCAGGACGCCCTCGTCGCCCAGCGCGACCGGGCGATCCGCGAGCTGTCGGCCCTCGGGCTGTCCTACGACGCCATCGCCGAGATCGCCGGCGTGAGCCGGGCGAGGGTCGGCCAGATCGTCACGCGACCGCCGCGCAGCGCGGACTGAGAGGGCTCAGGCCGCGAGGGCGAGCGCCGGCCGTCCGCCGCCCGGCTCCCCCGGCTCGGCGTCGACGTCCGGGAAGGCGTCGAGCAGCGCGTCCACGTCGACGTCGTCGTCGAGCGGCCCCGAGGCGCTCGGCGCGGTGGGCAGCTCCCACCAGACCGCCTTGCCGCCCCCGTCGTGCGTCGCCACGCCCCAGTCGGCGGCGAGGTCCGCGACCAGCCGCAGGCCCCGGCCGGTGGTGGCCGACTCGCTGGCCCGGCGGGCCCGCGGCAGGTGCGCCGAGCCGTCGTGCACCTCGACGCGCAACCGCTCGCCGTCCGCCCCGGGCCGGCGGCTGACGACGACCCGGAACTCCGTGCCGGCGTGCAGGGCGGCGTTCGCGGCCAGCTCGGTGACGAGCAGCGCGGCGGTCCACGACAGGTGGTCCAGGCCCCAGGCGGTGAGCGTGCGCTCGACGAAGTGCCGGGCCGGAGGCACGCTGCTGGCCACCCCGGGGAGCGTCACCTCCAGGCTCTGCACGACGGGGACTGTAGGACCCCGTGCCGCGTCCGCGTGCGCGGACGTCCCAGGACCCGCCGTCCGGGTGGTCCGGCGTCCGGGCGGAACCGGGCAGACCGCCCCGATCATGCCGTCCTCCCCCGCGCCGGGCCTCCGCGGGCCTACGGTCCGGGTCATGACCGGACCGTCGCAGACCCCGCCCGCCGGCGACCCCTGGGGCGCCCCGCCGCCGGGCGGCCCCGCGCCGTCCGGTCCACCGCAGGCCGGTCCACCGGCCGGGTGGGACGCCCCGTCGCCCTGGTCGGCGGCGCCCGCCGGGCCGACCGGCGAGGACACCACCTGGGCGCTGCTCGGCCACCTGTCGTGGTTCGTGCTGGCCCTCGTCGGGCCGCTCGTCGTCTACCTGGTGAAGAAGGACAGCTCGCCGTACGTGCGGCACCACGCGGCGGAGGCCCTGAACTTCCACATCACGGTGACGCTGGCCTGCATCGTCAGCGGCGTCCTCGTGCTGCTGCTCGTCGGCATCCTGCTGCTCGCGGTGGTGCTCCTCGGGGCGAGCGTGCTGGCGGTGGTGGCCGCCCTCAAGGCCGCCCGCGGCGAGCTCTACCGCTACCCGCTGACGCTGCGCCTGGTGCGCTGACCCGCTAGTCGACGAGGTCGCGCACCACGGCGTCGGCCAGCAGCCGGCCGCGCAGCGTCAGCACGGCGCGGCCGCCGCCCAGGGCCACGGGCTCGAGCAGGCCGTCGGCGGCGCAGCGCGCGGCGGCGTCCCGGCCGGCGGGCCGCAGCACCGCCAGGTCCAGCCCGTCGCGCAGCCGCGTCTCGAGCAGCACCCGCTCGACCCGGCGGTCCTCGTCGTCGAGCACCTCGCGCGCGGCGGCCGGCGACCGGCCCTCCGCCAGGGCCTGCACGTACGCCGTCGGGTGCTTGGCGTTCCACCACCGCACCCCGCCGACGTGGCTGTGGGCGCCGGGCCCCGCGCCCCACCAGTCGCCGCCGCGCCAGTAGCCGAGGTTGTGCCGGCAGGGCTCGCCCCAGTTGCTCACCTCGTACCAGCCGAGGCCGGACAGCGCGGACTCCGCCTGCAGGTACCGGTCGGCGAGGACGTCGTCGTCGGGCGCCGGCACGACGCCCCGCGCCACCTGCCGGGCGAGCGCCGTGCCCTCCTCGACGATGAGCGCGTACGCCGACACGTGCGTCGGCCCCGCCGACAGGGCGGCGTCGAGCGAGCGCTGCCAGTCGGCGTCCGTCTCACCCGGCGTGCCGTAGATGAGGTCGAGGCTCACCTGATCGAAGCCGGCCTCACGAGCCTCGCGGGCGGCGGCCTCGGGCCGCCCCGGCGCGTGGGTGCGCTCGAGCACCTGCAGCACGCCGGGCACGGCCGACTGCATGCCGAACGAGATGCGCGTGAAGCCGGCCTCGCGCAGCAGCGCCAGCGAGCGCGGGTCCACGGAGTCGGGGTTCGCCTCGGTGGTCACCTCGGCGCCGGGCGCCAGGCCCACCTCGTCGCGCACGGCCTGCAGCAACCGGGCGAGCTGCTCCGGCGGCAGCAGCGTCGGCGTCCCGCCGCCGACGAACACGGTCGAGGCCGGCGGCGGGTCGCCGAGCACCCGGCGGGCCAGCCGCAGCTCCTCCACGGCGGCGTCGACGAACGCCGGCTGCAGGTGCGACAGCCCGGTGTAGGTGTTGAAGTCGCAGTAGCCGCAGCGCGCGGCGCAGAACGGCACGTGCAGGTAGACGCCGAACGGGCGCGTGCCGAGCCCCTCGAGCGCCTGCTCCGGCAGGTCGCCGGACGGCGGGACGGGCTCGCCGTCGGGCAGGGCGCTGGGCACCTCCCTAGTCTGCGTGCTGTGGAGCTCGTCCTCGTCCGGCACGCGCTGCCCGTCCGCGCCGACGCCGTCGACGGCGGGCGCGCCGACCCCGGCCTGTCGGACCTCGGCCGGGAGCAGGCGGCCCGGCTGCCGGGCGCGCTGGCCGGCGACCGCGTCGACCTGCTGTGCACCTCGCCGCTGTGCCGTGCCCGCGAGACCGCCGCGCCGCTCGCGGAGGCGCTCGGGGTGGAGCCGCTCGTCGTCGAGGGCATCGCGGAGTTCGACAGCGGCGACCCGTCGTACGTCCCGGTGGAGGAGCTGCGGGCCGCCGGCGACCCCCGCTGGCACGCCCTCGTGCGCGGCGACCTCTACAGCAGCGGCGTCGACCCCGTCGCGTTCCGCACCACGGTGGTCGACGCGCTGGCCACCGTCGCCGCCGAGCACCCCGGCGGCCGGGCGGTGCTCGTGACGCACGCCGGCGCCATCAACGCGGCCGCCGGCGCGGTGCTGGCGCAGGAGCGGCCGATCTGGTTCGCGCCGGCGTACTGCTCGATCACCCGGCTCGCCTTCTCGCGCGACGGCCGGCGCGGCGTCGTCAGCCTCAACGAGACGGCGCACGTGCGCGACCTGCTGCGCTGACGGGGTACCGCAGCCGCCATGACGGCCCCTGACCCGGTCCCGGCCCGCGCGCTGTTCGTCGGCGCCCACCCCGACGACGTCGACTTCGGCGCGGGCGGCCTGCTGGCGCTGTGGGCGCGCGCCGGCTGCGAGGTGACCGTCGTGTGCGTCACCGACGGCGGCAGCGGCGGCTTCGACGACGACGTCCCCCGCGAGGACGTGCCCGAGTAGCGTCGGGAGGAGCAGCGGCGCGCCGCGGCCGCGCTCGGCGCGCGCGACTGCGTCTTCCTGGGCCGGCCCGACGGGCTCGTCGTCGCCGACGCCGACCTGCGCCGCGACCTCGCCCGGGTGGTGCGCGAGCGGCGCCCCGAGGCGGTGGTGACGCACTCCCCCGACCGCAACCTGCGGTTCGTCTTCATGCAGCACCCCGACCACCTGGCCACCGGCGCGGCGGTGCTCGCGGCCGTCTACCCGGACGCGCGCAACCCCTACGCGTTCCCCGAGCTGCGCGAGGAGGGCCTCGCGCCGTGGGAGGCCTCCTGGGTGTGGCTGTTCGGCGGCCCGCCGACGGCGCAGGACCGCGTCGTCGACGTCACCGAGGTCCTGCCCGAGAAGGTCCGCGCGTGCAGCGCGCACGGCAGCCAGCTGGCCATGCTCGACCGCGGGGTCGAGGACGAGCTGCGCGGCTTCCTCGGCGGCACCGCCCGCGAGCACGGGCTGCCGGAGGGCCGGCTCGCGGAGGTCTACGCGGTGGTCGACACGCGCTAGCGTCCGGCCATGACGAGCCGGTACGCCGTCCGCGACCTCATCGAGACGCTCGACCCGGTGCGCGACCACTGGCGGGTGCACCGGCTCACCGCGCAGGTGGAGTTCCCCTGGGACGTCACGCGCGCGCTCGAGCTCGCGCTGTACCGGACCTTCGCGGTGCCGAGCATCGCGCAGGTGCTCGACGGCACGGGCGAGTTCCGGCTACGGGCGCAGAAGCGCTACGACGACACCGCCCTGCTGCTCGCCGAGGTGCTCGAGAACGGCTACGACTCCGCCCGCGGCCGGGCGGCGCTGTCGCGCATCAACCGCATCCACGCGCGGTTCCCCATCACGCAGGAGGACTACCGGTACGTCCTCGGCACCTTCGTCTTCGTGCCCGAGCGCTGGCTCGACCGGTGGGGCTGGCGGCCGCTGACCGAGGTGGAGCGCGAGTCGGCCTTCCTCTACTACCGCGCGGTCGGCGCGCGCATGGGCATCCGCGGCGTCCCCGCCGACCGCGCGGCCTTCGCGCGCGAGTTCGACGACTACGAGCGCGCGCACCTCGCGCCGGGCGTCCCGCAGCAGCGCACCGCCACGGCCACCCGCGAGCTGTTCGTCTCGTGGTTCCCGCGGCCGCTCGCGCCGGCGCTGCGCCCGTCGGTGCACGCGCTGCTCGACCCGCCGCTGCTCGAGTCGTTCGGCTTCCCGGCGCCGCCGTCGTGGCTGCCGGTCGCCGCCGACCGCGCCCTGCGCACCCGGGCCGCCGCGCTGCGGCACCTGCCGCCGCGGCGCCGGCCGGCGTCGACCGCCGAGAGCCGCCTGATCCGCTCCTACCCCGGCGGCTGGCGCACGGAGGAGCTCGGTCCGACCTAGACATCCCACGGCTGCAAGCCGTCAAGCGGCCGCCTGGTCCTGCGTCTGTTGGTAGCGGGGCCAGGCGGTTGCTTCGTCGTAGAGGGTGCCGTGGCGGAGGCAGCCGTGCAGGATGCCGACGAGGCGGTTGCTGACGGCGCGTAGCGCTTGATGGTGGGTGTGGCCGTCGGCGCGGCGGGCGTCGTAGTAGGCCCGGGCGCCGGGGCTGGTGGACAAGGCGGCGAACGCTTGCAGGTGCAGCGCGTCGCGCAGTCGCTTGTTGGTCGCAACGCGTGCGAGCACGACGCGTCGGGTGCCGGAGGCTCGGGTGATCGGTGCTGTGCCGGCGTAGTTCTTGCGCGCCTTCGGGCTGGCGTAGCGGTGCGGGTCGTCCCCGAACTCGGCGAGCACCCGGGCGCCCAGGACGGTGCCGAGCCCGGGCTGGCTCAGCACGATCTCAGCGGCCGGGTGCTGGCCAAAAGACGCCTCGAGCTGCCCTTCGAGGACGCGGACCTGCGCGACGCTGGTCGCCAGCAAGGTCACGTAGGCGGTGACCGTCGCGCCGAACGCGTCGGCGATCAGCGGCGGCTGCTCGAGCTGCGGAGCTCGCAGCGCGGTCTGGATCTGCTCGGTCCGGGTGTCGACGTTGCGCTGCCGTCCGG
>DATMKB010000034.1:0-2977 GCA_035553635.1 Mycobacteriales bacterium | reverse complement strand
GTCACGAGGGCGTCGTCGGGCACCTCGGACAGGCGGACCGGGCCGCCTGCCCGCAGGACCGCGAGGGCGGCGTCCGCGTCGCCGGCGCGCACGGCGCGGGCCAGCGCGGCGATGGGACCGTCGAAGCGCCGGTCCCGCACGAGCAGCGCGACGCCGTCGCGCACGCGGGCGGCGGGGCCGTCGGCGGCAGCGGGACCGGGCGGGTCGTTCGGCAGGGCAGCGGCGAGCCGGGCGGCCAGCCCCGGCGTGCGGGCGCCGTCGCGCGCCGGCGCCACGAGGTCGGCCAGCACCGCGCCGGCCTCGACGGAGGCCAGCTGGTCGGGGTCGCCGACGAGCACGAGCCGCGCGCCCGGCCGCAGCGCGGCGAGCAGGTGCCCGACCATCGACAGCGAGAGCATCGACGCCTCGTCCACGACGACGACGTCGTGCGGCAGGCGGTCCTGCGCGTCGTACCGGGAGCGGCCCGAGCCGCGGCGCAGGCCGAGCAGGCGGTGCAGGGTCGTGGCGGTCAGTCCCGAGAGCACCTCGCGGTCGCCGGCCGACAGCACCGGGTCGCCGGCCGCGGCGCCCCGCACGGAGGCGGTGAGCCGGGCGGCGGCCTTGCCGGTGGGTGCCGCCAGGGCGACCCGCAGCGGCGCGTCGGCGACCTCGGAGAGCGCGGCGAGCAACCGGGCGACCGTCGTCGTCTTGCCGGTGCCCGGCCCGCCGCCGAGCACCGCGACGCGCTGCAGGACGCACACCGCCGCGGCGCGCCGCTGGTCGTCGGGCTCGCTGCCGGGCCACAGCCGGGCGAGCGCGGAGCGCAGCCGGTCGGCGTCGACGTCGGGCGGGTCGGCCGCACGGGCGCGCAGCTCCTCGGCCACCGCCACCTCGAGCCGCCACCAGCGGTCGAGCCACAGCTCGCCGGCCTCGAGGCGCAGCGGCCGGCCGGTGTCGGCGTCCACGTCGACCAGCGGGCTCGCCGCCACCGCCGCGGACCACGCCGCCGGGTCCGGCCAGTCGACGCGCACGGGCGCGGCGCCGTCGTCGTCGGGGCCGTCGCGGTCGTCGGGAGCGGCGGTCGCCGGCACGGCGGACAGGTCGAGCGCGACGGAGCCCTGGCGCACGCCGCGCACGCAGAGCGCGACGGCCAGCAGCACCCGCTCGTCGGTCTCGCCCGCGAGCGCGCCGAGCCGGGCCGCGACGTGCACGTCGGCGGCGTGCAGGACACCCGCCCGGTTGGCGGTGCGCAGCAGGCCGGTGGCGCGCAGCGCGAGGGACGCGTCCACGCTCATCGCCTGGCCGCCAGCAGGTCCGACACCGCGCCGACGAGCGGGGCGGGCGGCCGCCACGCCCACACGCCCGGAGGCGCCTCCGGGTCGCCGACGCCCTCGCCGCACATGCCGCGCAGGAACAGGTAGAGCACGCCGCCGAGGTGCTGCTCGGGGTCGTAGCCCGGCTGGCGCCAGCGCAGCACGCGGTGCAGCGCGACGGCGTACAGCAGCGCCTGCAGCGGGTAGTGCGCGGCGAGGACGGCGTCGTCGAGGGCGGCCTGCCGGTAGTGCCAGGCGGTGAGCGCCGCACCGCGCTCGCCGAGCCGGTTGGTCTTGTGGTCGACGACGACGTAGCGCGGCCCGTCGAGCCGGACGACGGCGTCGAGCGACCCGGTGAGGTAGCCGCGCAGCGGCTGCCCGGCGAGCTGCGGGTCGCGCAGGCGGGCGGCGTACCCGCTCATCCGGTCGCCGGGCGGCAGGTGCTCGTCGAGCAGGTCGGCGACGCCGCCCAGCAGCACGCGACCGGTGGGGTCGTCGCCGCCGGCCAGCGGCAGCTCGAACGCCATCTCCGCGACGCGGTCGCCGGGCGGCACGTCGCGCCAGCGCAGGCCGCCGCCGAGCGGGCCGAGCGGCGTCGACACGGCCGGCAGCAGCGCGTCGGCGAGGACGTCGGGGTCGAGGTCGACCGGGCGGTGCGCGAGGTGCGCCGCGCACGCGGCGCGCAGGCCGGCCGCCGGGCCGCCGGCGAGGTCGGCGTCCTCGAGCACCGCGTGCACGAGGGTGCCGAACCACGTGCCGCCCGGCAGGTCGGCCATCGGCGAGGGGACGCTCCGCAGCGCCTCCTCCCGCGGGTCGACCGGGCCCTCCGGCAGCAGGACCGGCTCCTCGTCGTCCTTCACGTCGGCCTGCGGCTCCGACCCCACCGACGGCGCCTCGTGCACCGCGCGCGTGAGCCCGGTGTAGGAGGTGCGGCGCCAGCCGGTGTCGACGGGGCGGTCGAAGACGGCGGCCTGCGGCACGACGGCGAGGTCGGCCGCCGGCGGCGCGAGCGGCGCGACCGGGGCGTCGACGACGTCCTCCACCGGCAGGCCGAGCGCCTCGACCGCCGCCCGCACGTCGTCGTCACCGGGGACGCCGACGCTGACCGGGATGCTGCTGGGGTCGTCGCACAGCAGGAGCCGGTGCAGCGGGCTGCCGGCCGTCTTGCGGCTCGCACCCCACCACAGCACCAGCCGCGAGACGGCGCGGGTCACGGCGACGTACAGCAGCCGCAGCTCCTCGCCGCCCTGCTCGACCGCGGCCGCGCGCACGGCGGCCCCGTAGCCCGGCGCGTCCTTGCCGCCGACGTGCAGCGTGCGGGTGCGGCCGTCGTGGCCGGCCGGCAGCTCCTCGCCGCTGCCGCCGCCGAAGGCGTCCCAGCCGTACGGGACGAGGACGACCGGGAACTCCAGCCCCTTGCTCGTGTGCACGGTGACCACCTGCACGGCGGAGGCGTCGGTGTCGAGCCGCCGCGACCGCTCGCGGTCGGCGTCGCCGGCGTCGGAGGTGCGCCCGCGCAGCCAGGACAGCAGGCCGGTGAGGCCGAGCTGCGCGGCGAGCTGCTCGCGGTGCAGCGACTCCGCGACGTGCCGCAGGTCGGTGAGCAGCCGCTCGCCGTCGGGCCGGCCGAGCAGCCGCGCCGCCAGGCCGTGCTGCTCGGCCACCGTGTCGAACAGCGCGGCGAC
>DATMKB010000033.1:0-8534 GCA_035553635.1 Mycobacteriales bacterium | reverse complement strand
CGGCGGCCTGCTCATGCTCGCCGCCGTCATCGGCCTCTACGTCGTCTCGGCCGACCAGCTCGGCACGGGCACGTTCAGCTTCGAGGCGCTGACGCAGCTGGAGATGTCGACCGGCGTGCAGATCGCGCTGTTCAGCGGCTTCTTCATCGCCTTCGCGATCAAGGCGCCGCTGTTCCCGTTCCACACCTGGCTGCCCGACGCCGGTGCGGAGGCGCCGGTCGGCGGTGCGGTGCTGCTCGTCGGCATCCTCGACAAGGTCGGGACGTTCGGCTTCCTGCGGTACTGCCTGCCGCTGTTCCCGGAGGCGTCGCGGATCCTCGGGCCGTACGTCATCGTGCTGTGCGTCATCGGCATCCTGTACGGCGCGCTGCTCGCGATGGGCCAGCGCGACCTCAAGCGGCTCGTGTCGTACACCTCGGTCGCGCACTTCGGCTTCATCGGGCTCGGCGTCTTCGCCGCCACCGACGTCTTCCTGTTCTACGTCTTCTTCGAGGCGATGCTCATACCGATGTACTTCCTCATCGGGAGCTACGGCGGCCCGCGCCGCCAGTACGCCGCGGTGAAGTTCCTGCTGTTCAGCCTCACCGGTGGCCTGCTCATGCTCGCCGCGGTCATCGGCCTCTACGTCGTCTCGGCAGACCAGCTCGGCACGGGCACGTTCAGCTTCGAGGCGCTGACGCAGCTGGAGATGTCGACCGGCGTGCAGATCGCGCTGTTCAGCGGCTTCTTCATCGCCTTCGCCATCAAGGCGCCGCTGTTCCCGTTCCACACCTGGCTGCCCAGCGCCGGTGCCGAGGCGCCGGTGGGCTCGGCGGTGCTGCTCGTCGGCGTGCTCGACAAGGTCGGCACGTTCGGCTTCCTGCGCTACTGCATCCCGCTGTTCCCCGCCGCCGCGCAGGACGCCGCGCCGTGGGTCATCGCGCTGTGCGTCATCGGCGTGCTCTACGGCGCGCTGCTGGCGATGGGCCAGACCGACATGAAGCGCCTGGTGTCCTACACCTCGGTGTCGCACTTCGGCTTCATCGGCCTGGGCTGCTTCGCCTTCACGAGCCAGGCGCAGACCGGCGCGGTGCTGTACATGGTCAACCACGGCCTCTCGACGGGCGCGCTGTTCCTCGTCGTCGGGTTCCTCATCGCCCGCGGGAGGTCGCGCACCATCGGCGACTACGGCGGCGTCGGGCAGGTGGCGCCGCTGCTGGCCGGCACCTTCTTCGTCGCCGGCCTGTCGGCCCTCGCGCTGCCCGGGCTCTCGACCTTCGTGTCGGAGTTCCTCGTGCTGCTCGGCACCTTCCCGACCTACCCGGTCGCGTCGGTGCTCGCGACGATCGGCATCATCCTCGCCGCGCTCTACGTGCTGCTCATGTTCCAGCGCACGATGCAGGGGCCGCTGCGGCTGCCCGCCGGCGTCGAGGCGCCCGAGGGCTTCCAGCCGTACGACGCGCACGGTCACGGCGGCGTGCACGAGGGCGCCGTCGAGGAGAGCAGCGGCCGGGGCACCGGCGTGCCCGGCGGCACGGCCAGCGCCGAGGGCGAGCAGCTCGACCCCGACGCGCGCGGCGGCACGGCCACGGCCGTGCGCACGCAGCCGGCCCGCACGTCGCGCGTCCGCGACCTGCAGGGCCGCGAGGTGCTCGCGGTCGCACCGCTGATCGCGCTCATGCTCGTGCTCGGCTTCTACCCGAAGCCGCTGACCGACGTCATCACCCCGGCCGTCGACGCCACGCTGCAGGACGCCGGACGCACCGACCCGGCCCCGACGCAGGGGACCGGCGAGCCGAGGGGCGAGGGCTAGACCGTGGAAGACCAGATCACCGTCCCGTCGATCGCGTACAGCGCGCTCGCACCGCTGCTCATCGTCTTCGGCGCCGCCGTCGTCGGCGTGCTCGTCGAGTCCTTCGCCCCGGCGCACCGGCGGCGCGGCCTCAACATCGCCGTCAGCGTCGTCGGCCTGCTCGGCGCGCTCGTCGCCGTCGTGCTCCTCGCCGGGACGCACACGCTGACCATCTCGGACGCCCTGGCGATCGACGGCCCGACCCTGTTCCTGCAGGGCGTGCTCGCCGTCCTCGGCCTCACCGGGGTCCTGCTCATCAGCGAGCAGTCGCTCGACAGCTCCGGCGGCTCGGTCGTCGCGTCGGCGGCGACGCTGCCCGGCACCCGCGACGACGTCGCGCTCGCCGAGTCGACGCAGGTGCAGACCGAGGTCTACCCCCTGGCGCTGTTCAGCATCGGCGGGATGATGCTCTTCCCGGCCGCCAACGACCTCATCACGCTGTTCATCGCGCTCGAGGTGCTGTCGCTGCCGCTGTACCTCATGGCGGGCCTCGCCCGCCGTCGCCGGCTGCTCTCGCAGGAGGCGGCGGTCAAGTACTTCCTGCTCGGGTCGTTCAGCTCGGCGTTCTTCCTCTACGGCGTCACGCTGCTCTACGGATACGCCGGCGGCACGCTGCTCGGCGACGTCCGCGCCGCCACCGCCGTGGCGGGCAGCAACGAGCTCCTGCTCTTCCTCGGCCTCGGGATGCTCGCGGTCGGGCTGCTGTTCAAGATCGGCGCCGTGCCGTTCCACGCCTGGACGCCGGACGTCTACCAGGGCTCGCCGACGCCGGTCACCGCCCTCATGGCGGCCTGCACGAAGATCGCCGCGTTCGGCGCGCTGCTGCGCGTCATGTACGTCGCGTTCGGCGGCACGCAGTGGGACTGGCGGCCGGTGTTCTGGGCGGTCGCCATCGTCACGATGGTGGCCGGCGCGGTGCTCGCCGTGACGCAGACCGACGTCAAGCGGATGCTCGCCTACTCCTCGGTGGCGCACACCGGGTTCATCCTCATCGGCGTCATCGCCCTCGGCGACCGCGGCCTGTCGGCGACGCTCTTCTACCTGCTGGCCTACGGCTTCACGACTCTCGCCTCGTTCGCGGTGGTCACGCTCGTGCGCGACGCGAGCGGTGAGGCGACGCACCTGGCGCGCTGGGCGGGGCTGGGCCGCAAGAGCCCGCTCGTGGCCGGGACGTTCGCGTTCCTGCTCTTCGCCCTCGCCGGCATCCCGCTCACCAGCGGCTTCATGGCGAAGTTCTCCGTCTTCGCCGCCGGTGTCGAGGGAGGGGCGACCGCGCTGGTCGTCGTCGGCGTGGTCACGAGCGCCGTCACCGCGTTCTTCTACGCCCGCGTCGTCGTCCTGATGTTCTTCACCGACCCGCCGGTCGACGGGCCGACCGTGGCGGTGCCGAGCGGCTACACCGCCGGCGCCATCGCGCTCGGCCTCGCCGTCACCGTGGTCCTCGGAGTGCTGCCGCAGCCCGCCCTCGACCTGGCCGAGTCCGCCGGCCTGTTCGTGCGCTGACGCGGCGGCCCGCCGCGCCCTGACCGACACTGGAGCCATGACCACCACGACCGCGGTGACCGCTGCCGTCTCCGCCGGCCTCGAGGTCGTCGAGAAGCGGCTCCACGAGGTCGTCGTGAGCAGCCACCCGCTGCTGACGACGGCGTCGGCGCACCTGGTCGAGGCGGGCGGCAAGCGGTTCCGCCCGATGCTCGCGCTGCTCGCCGGCCACCTGGGCGACCCGACGGCCCCCGAGGTCGTCGAGGCCGCCGTCGTGGTCGAGCTCACCCACCTCGCGACGCTCTACCACGACGACGTCATGGACGAGGCCGCCGTGCGCCGCGGCGCGGAGAGCGCCAACACGCGCTGGACGAACACCGTCGCGATCCTCACCGGCGACTACCTGTTCGCCCGCGCGTCCGACGTCGTGGCCGAGCTCGGGCCCGAGGCCGTCCGCATCCAGGCCCGCACCTTCGCCCGGCTCGTCGAGGGCCAGATCAGCGAGACGGCTGGCCCCGCCGAGGGCCAGGACCCGGTCGAGCACCACCTGCAGGTCATCGCCGACAAGACCGGTTCGCTCATCGCCACCTCCGCCCGGCTGGGCGCGATGCTCGCCGGCGCCGACCCGGCCGACGTCGAGACGGTCGCCCGGTTCGGCGAGGTCATCGGCGTGGCGTTCCAGCTCTCCGACGACCTCATCGACGTCCTGTCCGAGAGCGCCGAGTCGGGCAAGACGCCGGGCACCGACCTGCGGGAGGGCGTGCGCACGCTGCCGGTCCTGCTGGCGCTGGCCGACGACAGCCCCGAGCAGGAGCGGCTGCGCACCCTGCTCGCCGGCGACCTCGACGACGACGCCCTGCTGGCCGAGGCCCTCGACCTGCTGCGGCGGTCCCCGGCGATCGGCGCGGCGCAGGCCCGGCTCGCCGCGACCGTGGAGGAGGCGCGCGAGGTCGCGCTGGCGCTGCCGCCCGGCCCGGCGCGCGACGCCCTCGTCGAGGTCACCGGCCTCGTCGAGCAGCGCACCGGCTGACCCGTCCGTCTGGCAGCACACCCGTCCGCCGCGCCGTACCGGACGCGTCGCGGTCCGGCGGCGCTCCCGTCCGGCTGGTCCCGCGTCGAGCAGGTGCTGCCAGACGGACGGACGCTCCTAGGCTGAGGCGGTGCGCACCACGGCCGACGGCGTCCTCGCCCCCCGGCGCTCCCGGCTGCACGTCGGGGACGCGGCGCTGGACCTGTGGGTCTTCGACCTCGGCCTGGCCTGCTGCGCGCTCGAGTCGCTGGCCGCCTCCGCCGGCGCGGGCCTGGACGACGTCGTCGGCCGGCTCGGCGCGGTGCCCACGACCGGCGACCCCGCCGACGCCGACGTCCTGCTCGTCACCGGCACCGTGACGACGAAGCTCGCCCCCGCGGTGCAGGCCCTGCACGCCCGGCTGCGGCCCGGCGCGAAGGTGGTGTCGGTCGGCGCCTGCGCCAACACCGGCGGCCCGTACTGGGACAGCTACAGCGTCGTGCCCGGCGTGCACGCGCTGCTGCCCGTCGACCTGCACGTGCCCGGCTGCCCGCCGCGGCCCGAGGCGCTGCTGGCGGCGCTGCGCGACCTGGTCGCGGCATGACGCCCGAGGACGCCGCGGCGCGGCTCGCGGAGGTCGTCGGCAGCGGCGCGGTGCTCGGGGGCGCCGCCACGGCCGACGTCGCCCGCGAGCAGTGGCCCGCCGCCGTCGCCGCCGTGCGCGACGACGAGGCGCTCGCCGCCGACCTGTTCGACGGGCTGCTCGGCGTCGACCTCGAGGCCGACGGCGTCGAGGTGGTGGTGCGGCTGTGGTCGACGTCCGGACGGCACGCCGTCGTGCTGCGCACCCGGTGCCCGGCCGACGACCCGCGCGTCCCGTCGCTGGCGGACGTCTTCGCGGGCGCCGCGTGGAGCGAGCGGGAGACCGCGGAGATGCTCGGCGTCGCCTTCGACGGGCACCCCGGCCTCACGCCGCTGCTGCTGCCGACCGGCTTCGCCGGGCACCCGCTGCGCAAGGCCTTCGTGCTGGCCAGGCGGCAGGAGACCGCCTGGCCGGGCGCCGTCGAGCCGGGGCACTCCACGCCCGACCCGCGGCGCCAGCCGCTCGGCGCCCCCCGGCGGCGGCGGTGACCGCCCCGCCGCCCCGCAGCCGCGGCGTCATCGCGCTGATCGAGGAGAACTGCACCGCCTGCATGCTCTGCGTGCGCGAGTGTCCCGACTGGTGCATCACCGTCGAGTCGCACACCGAGCCGCTGCCGCCCGTCGGGCCGCGGGGCCGCCCCCGCAGCCGCAACGTGCTCGACCGCTTCGACATCGACTTCGGGCTGTGCCTCTACTGCGGCATCTGCGTCGAGGTGTGCCCCTTCGACGCCCTGTTCTGGTCGCCCGAGGCCGACTACGCCGGCGCCTCCCTCCTGCACGACCGCGAGGCGCTGCGGGGCTGGACGGCGTCGGTGCCGCCGCCGGAGCCGGAGGGGGAACGAGGCCCCGCACCGGGGCGTTGACCCAGGCACCAGGACACGCACGAGGAGGACCGGTGCACCGCCACCACAACGGGCTCAAGACGGCCGTGCTGCTCGGCGGCCTGTCGGCGCTGATCCTGTTCTTCGGCCGCGCCCTGGGCGGGTCGACCGGCCTGGTCATCGCCCTGTTCGCGGCGCTCGGGATCAACGGCTACGCGTACTGGAACAGCGACAAGATGGCGCTGAAGTCGATGCGCGCCTACCCGGTGAGCCAGGTGCAGCACCCGCGGCTCTACGCCACGGTGGCCGAGCTCGCGCAGACGATGCGCATCCCGATGCCGCGCCTGTACATCAGCCCGACGTCGGCCCCCAACGCCTTCGCCACCGGCCGCAACCCGGAGAACGCCGCCGTCTGCTGCACCGAGGGCATCCTCGAGCTGCTCGACGAGCGCGAGCTGCGCGGCGTCCTCGGGCACGAGCTGGCGCACGTGGGCAACCGCGACATCCTCATCAGCTCCGTCGCGGCGGCGCTGGCCACCGTCATCACGTTCCTCGCCAACATGGCGCAGTTCGCGATGATCTTCGGCGGGCGCGACCGGGAGAGCGGCAACCTGTTCTCGAGCCTGCTGCTCATCGTCCTCGGTCCGATCGCCGCCGGTGTCATCCAGATGGCCATCAGCCGCTCGCGCGAGTACGCCGCTGACGCCACGGGCGCGCAGGTCACCGGCGACCCGCTGGCGCTGGCCAGCGCGCTGCGCAAGCTCGAGCACGGCACGGCCGCCCGCCCGCTCGTCGAGGACCCGTCGCTCGCGCCGACGTCGTCGCTCATGATCGCGAACCCGTTCCGCGGCGGCGGCCTCGGCACGCTGTTCAGCACCCACCCGCCGATGGCCGAGCGCATCGCCCGGCTCGAGGCCCTGGCGGGCTACCGCCGCTGAGCCGCTGCGCCCGGCCGGCGTGCCACGTGCCGGCGTCCCCCGTGCCGGCGTGCCGCGTGCCGCGGCGATCTCTGACGGCGTTCCGGGCCGTGCGGCCCTGCGGGCGTCAGAGATCGCCCAGCGGCAGGCGCCGCGGGTCCGCCGGCGGTGATCTCTGACGGCATGCGCGGCCGGACGGCTCTCCGGGCGTCAGAGATCGCCCAGCGACGGGCCCTCGCGCAGCGGGGCGATCTCTGACGGCGTTCCGGGCCGTGCGGCTCGCCAGGCGTCAGAGATCGCCGGCTCGACAGGCGCCGCGGAGGATCTCTGACGGCCCAGGTGCGCCGGCCGCCCCTCACGCCGTCGGAGATCAGCGGTCGGACGGGCTCAGCCGGCCCGGCGCCGCGCCGCCGAGGAGCGGCGCGATCTCGCGGACCACGTCGTCCAGCCGCTGCTCCACCTCCCACGCCGTGACGCGCAGGGTCGACAGGCCGTGCGCCCGGTGCACCCAGCGGTCGCGCCGGCGGTCGGCGAGGAAGGCGGTGCGGGTGCCGTGGGCGGTCCAGCCGTCGACCTCGAGCGCCGTGCGGCTGGGGCGGTGGAGGAGGTCGAGCCAGGCGCAGGCGCCGTCCGGCGACAGCACCCGCACCTCGCTCTCGAGCCCGCGGACGCCGGCCGCTTCCAGGGCCGAGCGCAGCCGCCGGGGGAGGCGGTCGGCGCCCGCGTCGAGCTCGGCGACCACGACGCGCAGGGCCGCCGAGCCGGCGATGCCGCGTCCGCAGCGGCGCCGGAGCCGGTCGGGCGTCGTCAGCCGGTCCCGCGGCGCCTGCTCCACGAGCTCGAGGAGGTCGTCGGTGCGCTCGGCGCACTGCACGAGGGCCGTCTCCACCGACACCACCCGGTGCCCGCGGACGCTCCGCACACCCGTCAGGAGCGACGGCGCCAGGCGCCGGACGCGGGCCGGCGGCAGCAGCACCAGCTGCTCCGTGTCGGGGGCGGCGACGTCGACGGTGCCGTCGTCGACGACGTCGAGCCCGTGCGCCCACGCCGCCGTGCGACCGGCGAGCACGACCTGCGGCGCCGACAGCTCGACGGCGGCGACCCGCGTGGCGCGGCCCTGGGGCTGGGTGCCGGCCACGAGCACCCGCGGCTGCGCCACGACGAGCGCCCTGCGCTCACCGGCCGGCAGCCCGGCGGCCTCGCCGCGCAGCACGAGACCGTGCCGGGACAGCGCCGCACGGCGCAGGGCGTCGTCCATGCGCAGGAGCGTCGACCAGCGCGCCCGTCCCGGGCCGTCCCGGGAGCCGACCTGTGGACGGCACCCCGGCTGTGGACGGCGCGGGGGAGCGCCGCCTCGATCACTGACGGTCCGCGCGGTGCAGCCCCGGACGGCGTCAGAGATCAGCCTGCGCAGGAACGCTTCGCGCCGATCCCTGACGGCGCCGGCGCGATCCCCGGCGGCACGACCGTCAGAGATCGCCGTCGCCGCGCGGCGCCGCCAGCGCCGACGCCGTCCTCGCCGCGACGCCGCCGCGCCGCCGTCGCCGCGTCGTCGCCGCGGGCGACGGCGCAAGCGGACCCTGCTCGGAGCGAGTCCCTAGCGGTAGTTCACGAACTGCAGGGCGAAGTCGAAGTCCTTGCCCTTGAGCAGGGAGATGACGGCCTGCAGGTCGTCCTTCTTCTTGCTGCTCACCCGCAGCTGGTCGCCCTGCACCTGCGCCTGCACGCCCTTCGGGCCCTCGTCGCGGATGACCTTGGCGACCTTCTTGGCGTTGTCCTGCGAGATGCCCTCGGACACCGTGCAGGTGATGCGGTGCTCCTTGCCGGAGGGC
>DATMKB010000032.1:0-7770 GCA_035553635.1 Mycobacteriales bacterium | reverse complement strand
ACGTCGCCGTCGTCGGTCAGCGCGACGTTGGTGAAGATCGAGTTGCCGTAGAAGGTCTTGACGGCGTTGGCGTTGGTGTCCTCGCCGGTGCCCGGGGCGACGCCGAAGAAGCCGGCCTCCGGGTTGATGGCGTAGAGCCGGCCGTCCTCGCCGAAGCGCATCCAGGCGATGTCGTCGCCGACGGTCTCGACGGTCCAGCCCGGGATGGTGGGCTGGAGCATCGCGAGGTTGGTCTTGCCGCAGGCGCTCGGGAAGGCGGCGGTGACGTAGCGGACGTCGCCCTCGGGCGAGGTGAGCTTGAGGATGAGCATGTGCTCGGCCATCCAGCCCTCGTCGCGGGCCATCACCGAGGCGATGCGCAGCGCGAAGCACTTCTTGCCGAGCAGCGCGTTGCCGCCGTAGCCCGAGCCGTACGACCAGATCTCGCGGGTCTCGGGGTAGTGGACGATGTACTTGGTGTCGTTGCACGGCCACGGCACGTCGGCCTGGCCCGGCTCGAGCGGGGCGCCGACGGTGTGCACGGCCGGGACGAAGAAGCCGTCCTCGCCGATCTCCTCGAGGGCGGCGGTGCCCATGCGCGTCATGATCTTCATCGAGACGACGACGTAGGGCGAGTCGGTGATCTCGACGCCGAGCTGGCTGATCTTCGAGCCCAGCGGGCCCATGCAGAACGGGACGACGTACATCGTGCGGCCGCGCATCGCGCCGTCGAACAGCGGGCGCAGCGTCTCGCGCATCTCCGCCGGGGCCATCCAGTTGTTGGTCGGGCCGGCGTCCTCCTCCTTCTCGGAGCAGATGAACGTGCGGTCCTCGACGCGGGCGACGTCGGTGGGGTCGCTCGTGGCGTAGAAGCTGTTCGGCCGCTTGCTCTCGTCCAGCTTGACGAAGGTGCCGGCGTCGACGAGCTGCTGCGTCAGGCGGTCCCACTCGGCCTCGGAGCCGTCGCACCACTCGACCCGGTCGGGCTTGGTCAGCTCGGCGATCTCACGCACCCACGCGAGGAGCTTCGCGTTCTTGGTGGGAGCCGACTCGAGGCCGGGGATGGTGGAGGCGGTCGTCATGGGTGTCCTCTCCGTCGAGGTCATGGATGCCGTCGCCGTCGAGGCCACCGGAGCGCGTGGGGACCTTCCGGGCCAGTGAGGGGATGCTACCCGCGGGCCGTGTTCCGGTCGCCGTGAGGTCGGGCACAGCAGCCGGGTGGACATCCCGGGGCAGACTGGCCTCGTGACCAGCGCGTGGGACGACGCCGTGAACCGCGTCGAGGAGCGCGCGCACGCCGTCGCCGACCGCCTCAAGCCCCGCCTGCGCGGGGTGCTGCACGAGGCGGCCTTCGCCGTCAGCCTGGTCACCGGCACCGCGCTCGTCTGCCTCGCCGACGGCACCCGGGCGCGCGTCGCGGCGGCCGTCTACGCGGTGTCGGTGGCGCTGCTGTTCGGCACGTCGGCGGCCTTCCACCGCGGCTCGTGGTCGGGGCGCACGTTCACCGTCATGCAGCGGCTCGACCACTCGATGATCTTCGTGCTCATCGCCGGCACCTACACGCCGTTCGGGCTGCTGCTGCTGTCCGGCACCGCCCAGTGGGTGGTGCTCGGCGTCGTCTGGGGCGGGGCGGTGCTCGGCATCGTCCTGCGCACGCTGGTCCGGCGGCCGGCGCGGTGGCTGTTCACGTGCCTCTACCTGGCGCTCGGCTGGGTCGCCGTCGCGTTCTTCCCGCAGCTGCTCGAGGCGGGCGGCGCCCACGTCGTCTCGCTCATCGTGGCGGGCGGCGTCCTCTACAGCGTCGGCGCGGTCGTCTACGCCCTGCGCCGCCCCGACCCCTCGCCCCGCTGGTTCGGGTTCCACGAGGTCTTCCACGCCTTCACGCTGGCGGCCTTCGCCGTGCACTACGTCGCGGTGTCGTTCGCGACGTACGGCGCGGCGTGACCCGGGCGGTCTGGTCGGCGCCGGTCCGCTACGCCGAGTGCGACCAGCAGGGCATCGTCTTTCACGCCCACTACCTCGTGTGGGCCGACGAGTCGGTGCTGCCGTGGCTGGCGTCGGTCGGCACCCCGTACGCGGCGCTGCTCGAGCGCGGGCTCGACACCCGGGTCGTGTCGACGACGCTCGACTGGACGGCGTCGGCCCGCTACGGCGACGTCGTCGAGGTGGACGCCGCCCTGCACCGGCTGGGCCGCACCAGCTTCACCGTCGCGTTCGACGTGCGGGTCGGCGAGCGGCAGTGCTGCCGCGTCCGCACCACCTACGTGGTGGTCGACGAGCAGGGCCGGCCGACGCCGGTCCCCGAAGACCTGTCCGAGGCCTGGTCCGCGGTCTAGGCTCGCCGGCGTGGGGCCCACCACCGAGCCCGCCCGGGCCGACGCCGCCGCGCAGACCGGCCTGCTCGACGCGCTCCCCGTCGGCGTGGTGGTCTTCGCGGCCGACGGCACAGCGACGTCGGCCAACGCCGCGATGCTGTCGGTGCTCGGCACCGACCTGGTGGCCTGGTCGGCCTTCGCGGTGGACGACGCCCGCTGGGACGCCGTCGACGCGCAGGGCCGCCCGCTGCTCCCGGAGCAGTTCCCGGCCGTGACGGCCCTGCGCGAGCGGCGGCCGGTGCGCGGCGCCGTGCTCGGCCTGGTGCGCGGGTCGGGCGAGACGCTCTGGCTCGAGGTCGACGCCGTGCCGCTCGACGACGGCGGCGCGGTGGTCTGCGCCCGCGACGTCACCGCGCGGCGCTCCGCCGAGCGGCGCGCCGTCGTGCAGGCCCAGCTGCTCGACGCCGTCGGCCAGGCGGTGATCGCCACCGACCTGCGGGGCCGGGTCACGTACTGGAACCGCGCCGCCGAGCAGCTCTACGGCTGGACGGCGCAGGAGGCCGTCGGCCGCAGCGTCCTGGACCTGACGCCGAGCGAGCAGTCCGCCGACGAGGCCGCCGCCGTCATGGAGGCGCTGTCGCGGGGCGAGTCCTGGTCCGGGCGCTTCGTCGTCCGCCGCAAGGACGGCACGAGCTTCTCGGCGCTCGTCACGAACGCCCCGGTGCGCGACGAGGCGGGGATGCTCGTCGGGGTGGTGGGGGTGTCGGCCGCGCTGGCCCCGGTCAAGACGCCGACCGGGCTGCCCGCCCGCGGGGAGACGCGCGCCGCGGCCCGGCGGCGGCTCGAGCGGCTGGACGTGCGCCCCGAGCACGGCCTGTCGCTGCTGCGCGAGCTCACCGCCGCCGGGTCCTCCCCCGCCAGCACCGCCGCGGCGCTCAACGCCGCCGGCTACTGCAGCCCCACCGGGCGCCGGTGGCACCCGGCCGCCGTCGCGCGGGCGGTGGAGCGCCTGACCTGACGGCCGTCCCGGAGGCCGAGCGGGACGGCGCCGGCGCGCCTACCCTCGAGCGATGGGTCCGCCCCTCGACGTGCTCGACGGCGACGCCCCGGCGGCCGTCGGCACGCGCCGGGCCGGCTGGGTGGTGGGCCTGGTCGCCCTCGCGCTCGTCGTCGCCGCCGGCCTGTCGCTGCGGCCCGACGGCCGGCCGAGCGAGGACCTGCGGCTGCTCGGGCACACCGGGCACGCGCTGCAGGGCCAGTCGTCCGTGCGGCTGTACTTCCTCGTCCGGGCGGGCGACGAGGACGTCGCCGTCGACGACGTCGAGGTGGTGCTCGGCGACGACCGCCAGCGCGGGTCGGCCGGCAGCGTCGACACGCGGGGCCGGCGCGCGCTGCTCGTCGACCTCGTGCCGGACTGCCGCACCGCCGTCCGCGACCTGCCGCTCGGCACCCTGCGGGTCGCGTACACCGCCGGCGGCGAGCCCGCCGTCGAGGAGTTCGCGCTGCCCGTCGAGGGGTCGCTCCCGCGGCTGCTCGAGCGCCGCTGCCGCGACTGACCGCCGCCCTCCCGCGGCCTGTGGACGGCGCCCGCCGCGCGCGCCCGGACTGCCCTACCGTGCACCGGTCCGGACCCGCGAGGAGGAGCCGCCGTGGCCGAGCTGTTCGTCGACCTCGCCGCGCTGCGCGCGACGTCCGCGCAGCTGGGCCGGGTCGAGTCCGAGCTGCGCGCCGCGTCGTCCGCCCTGCGCGCGGTGGGCAGCGCCGACCTCGGCTCGAGCCGCCTCGCGGGCGCGTGCGACGGGTTCCGCGACCGCTGGGGCCACGGCATCGGGCAGCTCGGCCGCGCCGCCGACGTCGTGCGGCAGCAGCTCGACGAGGCGCTGCGCGTCTACGGCGAGGTCGACGCCGCCCTGCTGCAGGGCCCGCCCCGGTGAGCCGCTACCCCCACCTGGGCTTCGACCCCGCTCCGGGCGACGTCGGCGAGGCGCACCGGCTCGACCGCGCCGTGCAGGGCGTGCTGCACACGGTCGCGTCCTGCCGGCGGACCCTCGGCCAGGTGGGCGGCGACGGCCGGGCCTGGCGGGGCCAGGCCGCGGACGCGTTCGCCGCCGAGCTGCGCGCCCTGCTGCCGCACCTGGAGCGGGCGGAGGACGGCCACCGGGAGGCCCAGCGCGCACTGCGCCGCTGGGCCGACGCCCTCGCGGACCTGCAGTCCTCGGCCCGCGCGCTCGAGGGGCGCGCCGCCGACGCCTCGCGGGAGGTCGCGCTGGCGGTCGCGGCGCTGCGCCGGGCGCAGGCCCGCACGGTCGACCGCACCGACCCCGCCCGGGTGGCCGCGGCGGCGCAGGAGGTGGCGCGGGCCCGTGCGGCGGTCGACCGCGCCGAGGACGCGCTGGAGGCGGTGCGCGCGGCGACCCGGCGACTCGCCGACGACCACCGCGCCGCAGCCGCCTCGGTCGCGACGGCGCTCGACGCCGCGTCCGACGCCGCGCCGGTCGAGCCCGGCGTCCTGCAGCGCCTGGGGAGCGCGGTGGGCGGCGTCGTCGACGCCGTGGCCGGGCTGCCCGACCGCGCCTGGTCGTTCCTGCAGGAGAACGCGCACGCGATCGCGGAGGTGGCCGACGTCCTGGCCGAGCTCTCCGCCGTGGTCGGCCTCGTCGCCCTCGTCGTCCCGGGGCCGCTCGGGCTCGTGGCGCTCGGCCTGGCCGGGCTGGCGCTCGCCGGGCACGGGCTCGCCGACGCCGCCGGCGCCTCGGTGCCGGGCACCACCTACCTCTTCGACGTCGTGGCCGTCGGCGCGGCGGGCGCGTCGGCGCTGGGGGCCGCCGGCGTCAGCGGCGCCACGGCGGCGCTGCACGAGTCGGCGGCGGCGGGCCGCGCCGGCGGGGTCGTCGCCGCGCGCCAGGCGCAGGCCCACTACGGCAGCATCGAGAGCGCCGGCACGGTCGTGGGCCTGACGGGCACGGCCGCCGCAGGCGCGCACGGCGCCCTCACCTCCGACGGCGACGACCTGCCGTACGCGCACTTCGTGCCCGACAGCCCGGGGGACGCCGTCGCCCTGGGGCTCACGGGCCCCGCGGGCGCGGCCTTCCTGTCGGCGGTGGCGCTCGGGCGCGACAAGGACGCCGCAGCCGCCGACCAGGCCGCCCGCGACCGGTGGTTGCGGTGACCGGCCTGCTGCTGCGCTGCCCGCTGCCCCCGCCCTACGTGGAGCTGCCCGACTGCGCGCCGGCCGAGGACGCCGCCGTGGCCGAGGGGCTCGTCGACGAGGTGTGGCGCGACCCGGTCGAGCCGGTCCGGGCGGCGCTCGTCGAGCGCTACGCGGCGGCGCTGCGGGCGCGGCGCCGCCTCGGCACGGGCGTCGTCGCGCTGGCGCAGGCGCAGGGCCCCGACGGGGTGAGCGCCTCGACGCTCGCCGTGCAGCTGGTGCCCAGCCCGCACGACGACCCGGAGGCGGCCGCCGCCGCGGTGCTGGCCGCGGTGCGGGCCCGCGGCGGAGGCGGCCGGGCGCAGGTCGTGGCCGTGCCGCTGGGCCCGGCGGCGGTGCGGCTGCGCGAGCGCCGCGTCGTCGTGCAGGACGGCGGCCGGCCGGTCGAGGTCCCCGTCGGCACGCTCGACGCCGTCGTGCCGGTCCCCGGCCGGCGCGTCGCCGTGCTGCTCAGCGCCTTCTGCCCGACGGTCGACGACCTGCCGCGCCACGCGGCGCTGGCCGGCGCCGTGCTCGCCGGCACCACCGTGACCCCCGCCGGCCCGGGCGCCGGCCTCGAGGAGGACCCCCGTGCCGCCGGCTGAGCCCCGCGACCCCTCCGCCGTCGAGCGCGAGCTCGCCGAGGTCCGGCGCCGCATCGCCGAGCGCGCCGGCACGAGCCTGCCGGCCGGCTCCGAGGTCGAGCGCACCGCCGTGCGCAGCGGCCTGCTCGCGGCGCTGCTCCTGCCCTTCGCCGCGCTGCCGCTGCTGCTCGCCCTGCTCGCGCTGGCCGACCGCGAGTGGTCGCTGGCGGTCGCCTTCCTGCTCCTGTCGCTGCCGGCCGGGTGGTTCCTCGTCCGGGCCGCCCGCCGCTCGCTGCGCGCCTACGGCACCAGCGACCTCGACGCCCTGCGCGCGCAGGAGCGGCGGCTCGTCGCGGAGTCCGGCGCGTCGCTGCAGGCCGCGGGGCCGGCGGGCTTCGGCGACGTGCGCCCCCTGCCGGCCGACCAGCAGCCGTCCGGCTTCGCGCAGCTCATGCAGGCGCGGTTCCGGCTGGGGCCGCCGCCCGTCGAGGCGCTGCGGCGGCTCCCGCCGGACGCCCCCGCGTGGCGCACCGCCTGGTACCGCTACCTCGGGCTGAGCGTGGTCGTGCCGCTCGCCGTCGGCCTGGGCCTGGTCGCGGCGCGCGTCGCCTACGGCTGAGCGGCCTCAGCCCAGCACCACGCCGAGGAGGAGCACCGCCAGCGCCGTGACGAGCGAGACGGCGCCCCAGACGGCCGTGGCCCGCTTGCTGCCCGCCCGCGCATGGACCTCCGCGGCCACCACGCTGACCGCCGCCAGGACCAGCTTGACCGTCAGGGTGGTGCGGTAGGCGTCGTCGGTGCCGTCGACGGCGGCGATGTTCCAGATGCCGGTGAGCAGCAGCACCCCGAACGACGCCCGCGCCACCCGGCCGAACTGCTCCGCCACGGCGCGCGGCGCGTCGGGGCCGAGCGAGCGCAGCACCGGCAGCAGCGCCAGCACCACCAGCTGGCCGCCCACCCACACGGTCGCGGCCAGCACGTGCAGGTAGACGCGCACCTCGTCGACGCCGATCGGCAGCACGCCGCACTCCCCTCCTCGCGCCGGCCCGTCCGGCACCGCCCTAGTCTCCCGCCGTGGACCCGAGCGGCGCGCGCGGACCCGCCGTGACGGCGGTCGTGCTCGCCGGCGGCGCCGCCCGGCGCCTCGGCGGCGCGGACAAGCCGGCCACGCCGGTCGGCGGCGTGCCGCTGCTCGACCGGGTGCTCGCGGCACTCCCGGCCGAGGCGCAGGTGGTGGTCGTCGGACCGGCGCGCCCGACGTCGCGTCCGGTCCGCTGGACCCGCGAGGACCCGCCGGGCGGCGGTCCGGTAGCGGCGCTGGTCGCCGGCCTGGCGCCGGCCACCGGCGACCGCGTCCTGCTGCTCGCCGCCGACCTGCCCTTCCTCACCCCGGCCGCCGTGGCCGCCCTGCTCGACGCCGTCGGCGAGGGCGAGGGGGCGGTCCTCGTCGACGACGACGACCGGCCGCAGTGGCTCACCAGCGCCTGGCGGACAGCGTCGCTGCGGTCGGCGCTGCCCGCCGGCGACCCCGCCGGCCTGCCGCTGCGCGCTGTGCTCGGCGGCCTGCGCACCGCCCGGGTGGCGCTGCCCGGCGAGGGTCCGCCGCCGTGGCTCGACTGCGACACCCCCGACGACCTGCGCCGAGCCGAGGAGCACGCGTGACCGCCATGGACGAGTGGACCGCCGCGGCCTGCCGCGAGCTCGG
>DATMKB010000031.1:0-3552 GCA_035553635.1 Mycobacteriales bacterium | reverse complement strand
CGGCAGCGTCTCGTCGTGCATGTCGCGGGCCGTGGTCGGGTCGAGCGAGAGGTTGAACTGGTCCTCCCACCGGAACTCGAACCGGGCGTCGGACAGCGCGTCGTCCCAGGCCTGCGCGCCCGGGTGGCCCTTGGCGAGGTCGGCCGCGTGCGCCGCGATCTTGTAGGTGATGACGCCGTCCTTGACGTCGTCGCGGTCGGGCAGGCCCAGGTGCTCCTTGGGCGTGACGTAGCAGAGCATCGCCGTGCCGAACCAGCCGATCATCGCGGCGCCGATGGCGCTGGTGATGTGGTCGTAGCCGGGCGCGATGTCGGTGGTGAGGGGCCCCAGCGTGTAGAAGGGCGCCTCCTTGCAGACCTCCAGCTGGAGGTCCATGTTCTCCTTGATCTTGTTCATCGGCACGTGCCCGGGGCCCTCGACCATGCACTGCACGTCGTGGTCCCAGGCCACCTGCGTCAGCTCGCCGAGGGTGCGCAGCTCGCTGAACTGCGCCTCGTCGTTGGCGTCCGCGATGGAGCCGGGCCGCAGGCCGTCGCCGAGGCTGAACGTCACGTCGTACTGCGCCATGAGCTCGCACAGCTCGGCGAAGTGCGTGTAGAGGAAGTTCTCCTCGTGGTGCGCCAGGCACCAGGCCGCCATGATGGAGCCGCCGCGGCTGACGATGCCGGTCTTGCGCCGGGCCGCCATCGGCACGTAGCGCAGGAGCACGCCGGCGTGCACGGTGATGTAGTCGACGCCCTGCTCGAACTGCTCGACGCAGGTGTCGCGGTAGACCTCCCAGGAGAGCTCCTCCGCCTTGCCGCCGACCTTCTCGAGCGCCTGGTAGATCGGCACGGTGCCGATCGGCACGGGCGAGTTGCGCAGCACCCACTCGCGGGTGGTGTGGATGTTGCGGCCGGTCGACAGGTCCATGACGGTGTCGGCGCCCCAGCGCGTCGCCCAGGTCATCTTCTCGACCTCCTCCTCGATGGAGGACGCGACGGCGCTGTTGCCGATGTTCGCGTTGACCTTCACGAGGAAGCCCCGCCCGATCGCCATCGGCTCGGACTCGGGGTGGTTGACGTTGAGCGGCAGCACCGCGCGGCCGCGGGCGACCTCGTCGCGCACGTGCTCGGGGGTGCAGCCCTCGCGCAGCGCGACGAACTCCATCTCCGCGGTGATCTCGCCGCGGCGGGCGTAGGCGAGCTGCGTGACGACCTTGCCCGGCAGCGCGCGGCGCGGCTGGGCGGTGCCGGCGAAGACGCGGTCGAGGTCGCGGGAGTCGTGGGCCTTCAGCCCGTTGTCGACCGGCAGCACCGGCCGGCCCTCGTAGGCCTCGGTGTCGCCGCGCTCGTCGATCCACGCGTCGCGCAGCCGCGGCAGCCCGAGCCGGACGTCGGTGCGCAGCGACGGGTCGGTGTAGGGGCCGCTCGTGTCGTAGAGCACGACGCTGTCGCCGGTGCTCAGCGGCACCTCGCGCATCGGCACTCGCAGGTCGGGGCGGCTGCCCTGGAGGTAGGTCTTGCGGCTGCCCGGGAACGGGGTCCCGGTGCCGGTGGTGCGGTGCTCGACGGCCGTCATGGCCAGCCTCCCTACGCCGGTACGAACCGGATCAGGTGCGAACGGTCGGCGGCCGGTCCTGCCGCCCTCTCGGCCTCGGCGCGAGGCTCCCGCGGGGTCGCGCCGGACACTACGCGGTCGGCGCCGGGACGTCAGTGCTCGTGCACCAGCGGCGGGACGACGTCGCTGTAGCCGGTGAGGATGAGGGCGCCGAGCGTCAGCGACGCCAGTCCGGTGACCACGCCCAGGCCGATCTGCACGCGAGGCGCGCGGCGGGTGCCGACGAGGCCGCTGACCCACAGCGCCGCGATGCCGAGGTCGGTGACCACGAGCCCGAGGACGAAGGCGGCCAGCACGAGGGCGGCGTCGGCGGTGGAGCCGGCGGCCGCGGTGGTGGCGAACAGGACGACCTGCGTCGGCGTCGAGGCGCCGGTGCCGTGCACCAGGCCGACGACGAAGGCGCCGCGCCGGTCGACGTCGGCGAGCGCCTCCTCGGCGACCTCGCGGCGGCGGGCGCGGGCCCAACCGCGGCGCACCGCGCCGACGACCAGGCTGATGCGCCCGGTGTAGCGGTAGTCGCTGCGGTAGCGGCCCAGCTGGTAGAGCACGACGCCGCCGAGCGCGACGAGCGTCAGCCCGACGACGTACTCGAAGACCGAGTCCAGGCCGGCCGGCAGGCCGATGCCCAGCAGCAGCACCAGGGCCGCGAAGACCGCGAGCACCAGCCCGTGCCCGACGCAGTAGAACAGCGCGAGGCCGGTGCCGCGCCGGGCGTGCCGGCGCGGGTGGTCCTCGTCGCCTGCGCGCGGGCTCGTGAGGTCGGTGATGGCCGCGATGTGGTCCCAGTCCAGCCCGTGACGGGCTCCCAGGACGAACGACGTGGCGGCCAGGGCCAGCAGCGGGGCGGTCTCGAGCATGGAGCGGCTCTCCCTCGTGGGCGGAGGTGGTGACGAGTCGGCCCTGACCCCGTCGGCGATCTGGCTCGCTCCCGCGCCGCGTGCGGCGGGGAGACGTCAGTAGCGCACCTGCACCGGGCTCTCACCGGACTTCCCCGACGGGAGGGGTCCGCGGAAACCTACCGGAGGGCCGCGGGGCAGGATCGCAGGCGTGCGGGAGCCGGTGCGCGACGTCGAGGTGCGGGGCGTCGTGCGCCTCGGGCAGCTGCTCAAGCTGGCCGGGCTGGTCGACACCGGCGCGGACGCCAAGGCGGTGCTCGAGGCCGGCGAGGTGACGGTGGGCGGGCGGCCCGAGGTCCGGCGGGGCCGCCAGCTGGCCGACGGCGACGTCGTGGCCGTCGGCGGCGCCCGGGTGCGGGTCCGGGTGCTGCCGGAGGGCTAGCGGGACAGCCGCGCGACGAGGGTCCGGCGGAGCACCTGGGGGCCGAGCCGGGCGGTGGCGGCGAGCACCTGCGCCTGCCGGCCGACGGCCCGGTGCGGGCCCCGCACCCGGCTGCGGACGCCGTCCTCCGCGACGGCGAGCCGCACGGCCGCGGCGACGTCCTCGGGCAGCAGCCGCACCCCGAGCGTCTGCAGGCTGCGCACGGCCGGCTCCCGGGCCGCCGCGTCGACCATGCCGGTCTGGACGAACAGCGGCAGCACGTCGACGACGCGGATGCCGAGCGGCTCCCACTCGAGGTCCAGCGCCTCGGTGAGCGCGCACACCGCCGCCTTGGTGGCCGAGTAGACGGCCAGGCCCGGCTGGCCGTACAGCGCGCTCGCCGACGCGAGGTTGACGACGCACGACCCCCGCCGCAGGTGCGGGAAGGCGGCGGCGCACCCGGCCACGACACCGCCGAGGTTGACGTCGACCACCCGGCGGAGCGCCTCGGGCGGGACGTCGGCGAAGGCGCCGGGCGCCAGCACGCCGGCGTTGTTGACGAGGACGTCGAGGGTGCCGCCGGTGCCGCTCGTGAACGCCGCCAGCACCCGCGCCCAGCCCTCGGCGTCGGTGACGTCGAGCCGGCCGGTGTGCAGGTCGGCGCCGGGCAGCGACGCCGCCAGGTCGTCCAGGGCC
>DATMKB010000030.1:0-4323 GCA_035553635.1 Mycobacteriales bacterium | reverse complement strand
TCGCGCGCGAGCTGCGCGCCGCCGTCGCCGCCGAGGCGGTGCAGGTGCACTTCCAGCCGGTGGTCGACCTCGAGGACGGGCGGGTCGTGGCCGTCGAGGCGCTCGCCCGCTGGGAGGGGCCGCACGGTCCCGTCGCGCCGGGCACCTTCGTGCCGGTGGCCGAGCAGACCGGCCTCATGGGCGACCTCGACGCCCTCGTCGTCCGGCGCGCGCTGGCCGAGGTGGGCGACATGCGCCGGACCGGTGCCCTGGCGCCGACCACCCGCGTCGCGGTCAACTTGTCAGCGCGCTCGCTGGCCGACGGCCGCCTCGAGGCGGTGCTGCGGGACGCCGTCCGCGACAGCGGCCTTCGCCCCCGCGACGTCGAGCTGGAGATCACCGAGACCGCCGTCGTCGACGACGCCCGGCAGGCCTCCGACGTCCTCGGCCGGCTGCAGCGCAGCGGCTACCGGATCGCCGTCGACGACTTCGGCACCGGCTACAGCTCGCTGGCCTACCTGCGCTCGCTGCCCGTCGACGCCCTCAAGGTCGACCGCTCGTTCGTGTCCGGGCTCGAGACCGACAACGACGCGCTGGCCATCGTGGCCTCCATCGTCGACCTGGCCCGCGCCGTCGGGCTGGACGTCGTCGCGGAGGGCGTCGAGACCGTCGGGCAGGCGGCGGTGCTGCGCCGCCTGGGCTGCCGCAGGGCGCAGGGGTGGCTCTGGAGCCGGGCGCTGCCCGCCGACCGGGTGCGCCTGGCCGACTGGCCGGCGGGCTTCGGCCTCGGCACCCGGCGCCGCGCCCGGCCGGCCACCGTGCCCACGGACGAGCACGGGCTGTCCCGCCTGCTCGCCATGCACGCCGAGGGGGCGTCGCTCACCACGATCGCGGCGGCGCTCAACAGCGAGGGCTTCCGGACGCCGGACGGCGTGCGGTGGCACCGGGTCAGCGTGGCGCGCGCCGTGGCGTCGTCCGCCTACCCGCAGCTGGTCGACGGACCGGAGGCGCTCGCCTAGGTTCGCGTGAGGCAGGTCACACCGGCCTGCGCGCGACAGGGGAGGGCACGTGAAGGAGCTCGTCTGGCACCGGCAGCTGCTGCCGGCGGTCGACCGGTACGCCGCACGGCCGGCGGTCACCGACACCGGCACCGGGACGACCACGACCTACGGCGAGCACGGCGCCCGGGTCATGCGCCTGGCGAGCGCGCTGCGCAAGGAGCTCGGCGTCGAGCCCGGCGACCGCGTCGCGGTCATGAGCCTCAACAGCGCGCCGTTCCTCGAGCTGTACCACGCGGCGCTGCTCGGGGCCTGCGTCGTCAACCCCCTCAACCTGCGCTTCGCCCCGCGGGAGCTCACCCACGTGCTGTCGGACAGCGCGACGAAGGTGGTCTTCGTCGACGTCTGGTTCGCCGGCGTCATCGACTCCATCCGGGCCGCGACGGGCGTGGAGTCGGTCGTGCTCATGGGCGACGCCGGGCCGGACACGCCGTTCGACCACCGCTACGAGGACCTCGTCGCCGCCGGCGAGGAGCTCGCCCCGGTCGAGCCGGACGAGGACGACCCGGCGATGCTCATGTACACCGGCGGCACCACGGGCCTGCCGAAGGGCGTGCTGCTCACCCAGCGCAACCTGATCCTCACCGCGTACCACATCCAGATGACGGTGAAGCTGGACGTCGAGGACCGCTACCTCGTGCAGGTACCGATGTTCCACGCGGCGTCGATGGGGGCGATCATCGGCGTGCCGGCCACCGGGGGCCACAACATCACCGTCCCCGTCTTCGACCCGGGCGGCGTCCTCAAGGCCTGCGAGGAGCACGCCTGCACCAACACGATCATGGTCCCGACGATGATCGCGATGACGCAGGCGCACCCCGAGTACCGGCCGGAGCGGATGGCCTCGCTGACCCGCCTGACCTACGGCGCCTCGCCGATGCCGCGCCCGGTGCTCGAGCGGCTGCGGGCCGACCTGCCGCACCTGCAGCTGTTCCAGGGCTACGGCATGACCGAGAGCGCCGCCCTCGTCAGCGTCCTGCTGCCGGAGGACCACGAGCGGCCGGAGAAGCTGGCGTCCGCGGGCCGGGCCGTCCCGGGCACGGTGATCAGCATCCAGGACGGAAGCGGGACCCTGCTGCCCAAGGGGGAGGTCGGCGAGGTCTGCGTCCGCGGCGGCCAGTTCATGCGGGAGTACTGGCGCAAGCCCGAGGAGACGGCGGCCGCCTTCCTCGACGGCTGGTACCACACCGGCGACGCCGGCTACCTCGACGACGAGGGCTACCTCTTCCTCGTCGACCGCACCAAGGACATGATCGTCAGCGGCGGCGAGAACGTGTACTCGACCGAGGTGGAGCAGGCGATCGCCGCGCACCCGGCGGTCGCGCAGGTCGCCGTCATCGGCGTCCCGGACGACACCTGGGGCGAGGCCGTGCACGCCGTCGTCGTCCTCAAGCCGGACGCCACCGCGACGCAGGAGGAGCTCGTCGAGCACGCCCGCGGGCTCATCGCCGGCTACAAGGTGCCCAAGGCGGTGACCTTCCGCGAGGAGCCGCTGCCGCTGTCGGGCGCCATGAAGGTGCTCAAGCGCGAGCTGCGGGCGCCGTTCTGGGAGGGCCGCGAGCGCCGGGTGAACTGACGTCCGGGGCAGGAGCCGGGGCAGACGCGGCGAAAGAGGACGGGCATGAAGCGCCTCGCCCTCGCCACGTCCGCCCTGGCCCTGCTCGCCGCCGCCGTCCCCGCCGTCGCGGAGGACGCGCCGGAGGTCCCCGTCCACCCGGCCTGCGACGCGCCGGCCGGAGCGGTCGTCGTGACGCCCGTCACGCCGGTCACCACCACGCCCGTCACGCCCGTCGGCGCCCTCAACGAGGCGGTCGTCGACTCGCCCGAGCAGCTCGTCGTCGTCGACCTGGCCGGCCTGCCGACCACCACCTCGGCGAACCTCGGGCTGACCCTCAGCTGGGACAACCCGGTCACGGCCGACTACGACCTCGTCACCAACGGGCAGAACGACCTGTCGACCGACGAGCCGGAGTTCAAGAGCCTGCGCGTCCAGCACTGCGCGCGCACCCGCGTCGACGTCGAGGTCTTCCTCGGCCTGCCGACCGACGTGCTGGCGCTCGACCTCGACGCGCGCACCGTCTCGCCGAAGTAGCCCGTCAGGCGCAGGAGCGCAGCAGCACCGTCCCGCCCGGTCCGTCACCGGTCTCGACGCCGGCCTCCTCGAGCGCGGTCCGCAGGGCGGCGGGGTCCTCCGCCACGACGTGCGCCGTCGTGCACAGGCTCCCGCCGTCCTGCGCCGTGGCGTAGCGGTCGGCCCGCCAGCCCAGCAGGGCGTCGTCGAGGTCGAGGGGGTCGGCGCCGGTGAGCAGGGCCAGCCCCAGCACGCCGAGCACGCCCTCGTCGACGACGTCGCCGCCGGGCTCCGGGGCGGGCGGCGCGGGCGCGGGCTCCACCCGGTCGGGGGCGAGGACCTCGCCAGTGGTGGTGGGCGGCTCGGCGAAGGCGGCGTCGAGCGCCTGCTGGCCGCCCTCGGCCAGGAGCGCCTCCACGTACCCCGGCCCGGCGTAGTACGGGAAGCCGATCAGGGCCTCCACCACGTCGCCGGTGCCGGCCAGCTCGCCGCCGCCGAGCGCGTCGACCTCGGCCTGCCGCTCGGGGCTCTGCGCGAGGTACCAGGCGGTCTCCACCCGGACGGCGTCGCCCTCGAGCAGCGCGGTGAAGGCGGTGCTGCGCTCGTCGTCGGCCTCGAGCAGGTCCGGCCGGTCGATGTCGAAGTGCTGGTCCTGCAGGGCGTGCACGAGCTCGTGCACGACGACGAGCTCGACGAACGCGTCGACCTCGCGGCCGCGCACGACGAGCCGCTCGTCGCGGGGGTCGTAGAAGCCGACGACGCCCTCGTCGAGCGCCTCGCCGACCTCCTCGTCGAGGTCCGTGCCCTCCTCGACCAGGCCGAGCGCCCGCAGGGTGGCCTCGCTGTCCCCGGGCGGCTCGGGCGCGGTGTCGCCGTCGTCCTCGTACAGGGCCTCGAGGAAGGCGTCGTCGTCGAGGACCTCGACGTCGACCTCCTCGAGGAAGGGCAGCCCGCGCTCCTGCTCGACGAAGGCGACGAGCCCCGGCAGCAGCGCCGCCACCTCGGCGCGCACCCGCTCCTGCCGGCGGTCCTCGACCACCGAGTCGACGACGAGCGCCGCGACGAGCAGCCCGACGACGCTCACGAGGGCCGCCACGGCCCGGCGGCGCCGGCGGCGAACGGCCGCCGGGTCGGGCGGCGGCGCGCCCCACGGCTGCTGCCACGCGTCCCAGGGCTGCCCGGGCGGCGGGCCCCACGGCCCGGGCAGCCCTGGGA
>DATMKB010000029.1:0-3227 GCA_035553635.1 Mycobacteriales bacterium | reverse complement strand
CGGCGCCTGCCTGACGCTCATCGCCGCCGTCCGGGTCGTCCTGCACACCCGCGACCGCGGGCCGCTCGGCGCCCGCCCCGCTGCCCGGGTGCCCGAGCAGGTCAGCGCCGCGCAGCCCGCCTGACGACGGCGTCGGCCAGCCGGTCGGCCGCGCCGTCGGCCGTGGTGAGGAACAGCGACGGCTCCGCCAGCTCGACCTCGACCACCACCGGCCCGTCGGGCGACGGCAGCAGGTCGACGCGGGCGTAGAGCAGCGGCCCGTCGAAGGGCAGCGCCGCCAGCGCGCGGTCGGCCACGGCCACCTCGACGTCCGACGGCGAGCGCGCGGTGATCTCGACGTCCTCGGGGTCGTCGAGCTCGGGCACGAGCACCGGGGCCTTGCGCGCGGCGTGGCTGAGGACGCCGTCGAAGAAGAGCAGCGCCGTCTCCCCCGCCTCGTCGACGGCGTCGAGGTACGGCTGCACCATCGCCGTGCGGCCCTGCTCCTGCAGCCGGCGGACGTGCGCGGTGGAGTCCTCGCCGGCCGCGTAGCGGGCGGTGTCGGCCGCGCCGGCGCTCACGGTCGGCTTCACCACGTGCTCGCCCGCCGGGGGCGCGTACGGCCGGTCCGGCTCCACCCACGTCGTGGGGACGGTCGGCACCCCGGCCGCCGCCAGGTGCCGCAGGTAGGTCTTGTCGGTGCTCCAGGCGAGCACGCCGGCCGGGTTCGCCAGCCGCGGGACGCCGCGCGCCCAGGCGAGCCACTCGGCGTGCCGGCCGACGTAGTCCCAGGTCGAGCGGACGACGACGAGGTCGAGCGACGCCCAGTCGACCGCCGGGTCGTCCCAGACCGCGACGACGGCCTCGACGCCGCGGGCGGCCAGGGCCGGGAGCAGCGGCCGGTCGTCCTCGTGGAGGTCGGGCAGCTCCGCGCAGGTCGCGAGGGCGACGCGCACGTCAGACGAGCTGGTCGACGGCGACGGCGAGGAAGAGCAGCGCCAGGTAGGTGATCGACCAGTGGAACAGGCGCATGGCCGAGGCGTCGTCGCCCGAGCGCACACGGGAGCGCAGCAGGTGCGCCTCGCGCAGGAAGACCGCGCCCGCGACGACGGCGACCGTGCCGTAGAGCGCGCCGGAGACCCCGAGCGGCCAGACGAGCAGCAGCGAGACCGCCACCATCGCCCAGGAGTAGCTGACGATCCGGCCGGCCACGACGCGCGCGCTCGCGACGACGGGCAGCATCGGCACGCCCGCCGCGGCGTAGTCCTCGCGGTAGCGCATGGCGAGCGGCCAGTAGTGCGGCGGCGTCCACAGGAAGATGACGGCGAACAGCACCACCGGCGCCCAGGCCAGCGAGCCGGTGACGGCCGCCCAGCCGATGAGCACCGGCATGCAGCCCGCGGCGCCGCCCCAGACGATGTTCTGCGACGTCCGGCGCTTGAGCACCATCGTGTACACGAGCACGTAGAACGCGATGGCCGCGACGGCGAGCCCCGCCGCCACGAGGTTCGTGGTGACGGCCAGCAGCACCGCCGAGAGCACGCCGAGCACGAGCCCGAACACCAGCGCGCCGCGCGGGCTGACCGTGTGCTGGGCCAGCGGCCGGCGCCGGGTGCGCTTCATGACGACGTCGATGTCGCGGTCGTACCAGCAGTTCAGCGCGTTGGCGCTGCCCGCGGCGAGCGAGCCGCCCACGAGCGTCGCGAGCACGAGGCCGAGCGGCGGCATGCCCTGCGCCGCGAGGACCATCGCGGGCACCGTGGTGACGAGCAGCAGCTCGATGATCCGCGGCTTGGTGAGGGCGACGTAGGCCCGCACGGTCGCGCGCGCCCGCTCGACACGGCCCGGGGGCTGCTCGCCGGCCCGGAGCCCGGGCGGATCCGCGAGCGTCGTCACGGTCGCGAGTCTAGCCGCGGCAGGGTCGACGGGCGCGCGCGGGCGCGCCCCGGTGGGCGGCGTCACACCGGAGGCGGGCCGTGTCGGCGCCCGGTGGCGCGGGCAGGTGCGGTGGATAGGGTCGAAGCGATCACCAGAGCGAGAGGTCGTCCCGGCATGAGCACTCCCCCGACCGCCCGTCCCGGCCTGGCCGGCCTCCCGTGGAGCGACCTCGACCGCCGCGCGGTCGACGTCGCCCGCGCCCTGGCCATGGACAGCGTCGAGGCGGCGGGGTCCGGCCACCCGGGCACCGCCATGAGCCTGGCGCCCGCGGCGCACCTGCTGTTCAGCCGGTACCTCCGGCACGACCCGACGTCGCCGCGCTGGACGGGCCGCGACCGGTTCGTCCTGTCGTGCGGCCACTCGAGCATCACGCTCTACACGCAGCTGTACCTGACCGGCTACGGCCTCACCCTCGAGGACCTGGCGCACCTGCGGCAGTGGGGCTCGCTCACGCCGGGCCACCCCGAGGTCGACCACACCCCCGGCGTCGAGACCACCACCGGCCCGCTGGGCCAGGGCGTCGGCAACGCGGTGGGCATGGCGATGGCCGCTCGCCGGCAGAAGGGCCTGCTCGACCCCGACGGCGACCTGTTCGACAGCACCGTGTGGGTGTTCGCCTCCGACGGCGACCTGCAGGAGGGCGTGTCCGCCGAGGCGAGCAGCCTGGCCGGCACGCAGGAGCTCGGCAACCTCGTCGTGGTCTGGGACGACAACGAGATCTCCATCGAGGACGACACGTCCATCGCCTTCACCGAGGACGTGATGGCCCGCTACGAGGCCTACGGCTGGCACGTGCAGTCGGTGAGCTTCGTGCAGGAGGACGGCTCCTACGCCGAGGACGTCGACGCCCTGGCGGCCGCCTTCGACGCCGCGCTGGCCGAGACCGGCCGCCCGTCGTTCATCCGGCTGCGCACGATCATCGGCTGGCCCAGCCCGAACAAGCAGGACAGCTACAAGGCGCACGGCTCGGCGCTGGGCGCCGAGGAGGTCGCGGCCACCAAGGAGGTCATGGGCCTCGACCCGGCGGCCTCCTTCGCCGTGCCGGACGACGTCCTGCAGCACACCCGGTCCGTCGTCGACCGCGGGCGCGCCGCGCACGCCGCCTGGCAGGAGCGCTACGACGCCTGGGCCGCCGGCAACCCCGAGGGGGCGGCGCTGCACGCCCGCCTGTCGGAGCGGCGCCTGCCGGCCGGCTGGACCGACGTGCTGCCGGTGTTCGAGCCCAGCGAGAAGGGCGTGGCCACCCGCAAGGCCAGCGGCCAGGTGCTCAGCGCGCTCGCCCCGGTGCTGCCCGAGCTGTGGGGCGGCTC
>DATMKB010000028.1:0-5421 GCA_035553635.1 Mycobacteriales bacterium | reverse complement strand
CCATCGCAGACCCCGAGCCGCGACGCCGCGCGGCGCTACGGGCGCATCTCGACCGAGTCTGGGTGGACCCGCATCCCAAGGGCGTCTCCGCGCAGTCACTTACCTGGGAACTGCGTCGCGACGTGGTGGCGCAGCGGCTCCGCCCTGTGTGGCACGACGCAGACGGCTCGACCAGCAGCAGGGCTGAGGACGAGCAGGGAGCCGTGGCGCTCGCCCTGCCCGAGCCGGCCTGGACCGCTCCGCACTGACGCCGGCGACCTGCAGAGGCGCTATCGCCAGGCCACGCACGGGGGTGCTGCGCTCGGCTGTCTGGCGCGGTCTGTCGACGTCTGGATGCGTACAGCCCTGCGTGGCCTGTGCGTACAAATTGCGTACAAACGATCAAGAGGCGGCCTCCCTGATCTTGGGAGACCGCCTCTGACCTGCATCTTCGTTGTAGCGGGGGCAGGATTTGAACCTGCGACCTCTGGGTTATGAGCCCAGCGAGCTACCGAGCTGCTCCACCCCGCGTCGCGTTGCGCTGACCACTGTAGTGACCCGACGGGCCGCGTTGCAAACTGCCCGGGTGACGGAGCCGGTGACCATCTGGACCAACCCGCGCTGCAGCAAGAGCCGCGGCGCCGAGGCGCTGCTCGCCGAGCGCGGCGTGCCGGTGGAGCGCGTGCAGTACCTCGACGAGCCGCCGTCGCGCGCGGAGGTCGAGCGCGTGCTGGGACTGCTCGGCACCGACGACCCGCGGGTGCTGGTGCGCACCGGTGAGCCGCTGTACGCCGAGCTCGGCCTGGCGGACGCCGCTCGCGACGAGCTGCTCGACGCCCTTGCCGCGCACCCGTCGCTCATCGAGCGGCCGGTGGTGGTGCGGGGCGACCGCGCCGTGGTGGCGCGGCCGCCCGAGCGGCTCCTCGAGCTGCTCGACGACCCGGCCTAGCCCGCCGGCGTCGCCGCCGGGGACGGGCTCGCGCCCGACAGCTCGGCGGCGCGGTCGATGGCGATCCGCAGGCGCCGCTGCGCCTCGCCGTAGGCGGCGAAGTCGCCCCGCTGCAGGGCCGCGACACCGTCCCGGTACGCCCGGTCGGCGTCCGCGATGGCGCCGGCGAGGTCGACGGCCGGCGCGTCCGGCGGCGGCACCGGGGTGACCGGCGGCGCGTCGGGGTCGTCCGGCGTCACCGGGTCGGGCAGCGGCGTTCCGGGCGCGCCGAACAGCTGCGTCAGCGACTCCGACAGCGTGCGGCCGGCGGCGACCTCGTTGCCGAAGCTCACGAGCACCCGCTGCAGCGTCGGGAAGCTCTCACCGCCCTGCGCCCGGACGAACACCGGCTGCACGTAGAGCAGCCCGTTGGCCGCCGGCAGGGTCAGCAGGTTGCCGAAGGTCACCTCGGCCCGGTTCTGCCGGAACGGGAACAGCGACTCCGCCACCACCTGCTCCGACAGGAACTGGTTGGCCACCTGACCCGGGCCGTTCGGCGGGTTCGACCGCGGCACCTGCAGCACCCGGATGACGCCGTAGTCGTCGGGGTCGGAGCTCACCGACGCGAACGCCGCGAGGTTCGGGCGGTTGAGGCCGGTGAACGTGGTGCTGAGCCGGAACGCCCTGTCCTGCTGCGGGAACTCGAGCACCGAGTAGAACGGCGGCTGGCTCGGTCCCGACGCCTGCAGCAGCTGGTCGGTGGCGCCGGTGGGCTGCTGCGCGTTCGTGTCGACGACGCCGCCCGCGATCCGGTTGATCGCCTCGGCCGGGTCGGCCGGCACCGACCAGAACGACTCGCGGCTGTAGAACTCGCGCGCCTCCTCGACGTGGTACTCGGCGAGCAGGTCGCGCTGGACCTTGAACAGGTCCTCCGGGTAGCGCAGGTGCGCGCGCAGCCCGGGGACGTCGTCGATCTCGCTCTCGGGGCGCACGAGGTCGCCGCCGAAGGCCTTGTTCCACGAATCGAGCACCGGGTCGCGGTCGCCGAACTGGTAGAGCACGACCTCGCCGGTGTAGGCGTCGACCGTGGCCTTGACCGAGTTGCGGATGTAGTTCGCCTGGCGCTGCACCGGCAGGCCGCCGCTGCGGCTGTCGACCGTCACCTCGCCGAAGTTGACCCGCTGCGAGTAGGGGTAGAGCGCGCTGGTCGTGTATCCGTCGACGATCCACAGGATCCGGCCGTCGACCGCCACCGGGTACGGGTCGGTGTCGAGCTCGAGGAACGGCGCCACCTTCTGCACGCGCTCGCGCGGCTCGCGGATGTACATGATCCGGCTGTCGTCGTTGATGGCGCCCGACAGCACGATGTTCGGCTCGCGGTAGCGCAGCGCGAAGGCGAGCTTGCGGCCGAAGTGGCTGATCTCGACGCCGCCCTCGCCGTCGTAGCGGAACGTGGCCTGGTCGTTCGGGTCCTCGGCCACCTCGCCGTCGCCGGTGGCGGCGGCGCCGCTGACGCCGCCGGGCGGGCCGTCGATCTCCGGCTCGTCGGTGTTGACGATCGAGTACTCGGGCGACAGCTCGCCGAAGTAGATGCGCGGCTGCTCGAGCTGGATCGGGCTGCCCGGCAGGTTCGGCCGCACGAACAGCGGGCGGCCCTCGGCGTCGACGGCGTTGGCCGGCGCCACGATGAGCCCGTTGCCGTGCGTGTACGCCAGCCGCTCGCGGATCCAGGAGCGCTGGTCCTGCGAGAGGTTGCTGATGTCGACCTCGCGGGCCGCGACGACGAAGTCCTGCACCTCGCCGTCGACCTCGTAGCGGTCGATGTCGAGGTCGCTCGTGACGCCGAAGTAGAAGGTCAGGCGCTCGAGCTGCTCGAAGGTCGGGGCGAGCCGGTTCGGGTCGAGCAGGCGGGCGCTGTCGACGCTGGCCACCTCGGTCTCGAGCTCGTCGACGTCGGCCTGCTGGCTGGCGCGGTAGTCGACCACCTCGGTGCAGCTGGAGGCCGTGCTGTCATCGCAGTCGCCGATGCCGTACGCGGCGCGGGTGGCCTCGATGTTGCGCTGGATGAACGGCTCCTCGCGCTCCACCTCGTTCGGGTTCACGCGGAACTGCTGGGTGTAGGCGGGGAACACGCCACCGAGCACGATCGCGCTGACGACGAGCAGCCCCAGCGCGCCCGCCGGCAGCAGGATGTTGCGCACCACGATGTTGGCGAAGAACAGCACCGCGCAGATGAGCGCGATGCCGATGAGGATGTTCTTGGCCGGCAGCACCGCGTTGACGTCGGTGAAGTGCGGGCCCTGGCGGAAGCCCCGCTCGGAGAAGGCCAGGCCGTAGCGGTCGAGGTAGTAGGCGAACGCCTTGGCCAGCACGATGAGGCCGACGAGCACCGACAGGTGCGCGCGCGCCGCGGGGCTGACCTTGTCGCCCGGCGTCTGGAGCCGGACGCCGCCGAACAGGTAGTGCACGACCGCCGCGGCCAGCAGCGAGAGCACGACCGCGGTGATGAAGAAGCCCAGGACGAACCGCTGGAACGGGTACGTGAACGCGTAGTAGCTGACGTCGCGCGAGAACTGCGGGTCGACCACGCCGAAGGTCGAGCCGTTGCGCCAGAGCAGCCAGGTCTCCCAGCGGCTCGCCGCCGACAGGCCGGCGAACAGGCCGAAGACGCCGGCGCCGAGCAGCAGCACCGGGCGCAGGTACGGCTCGACGGCGAGCCGGTAGCGCTCGAGGTTCTGCTGCTCGAGGGACATCGGCCGGAACGGCGGCCGCACGCGGTAGGCGATGTAGGCGTTCAAGCCGACGAGCAGGGCCATGACCAGCCCGAAGACGACGAAGAGCACCGCCCGGGTCTGCAGCACGGTCGAGAACACCGTCGTGTAGTCGACCGACTGGAACCACAGCAGGTCGGTGTACAGCGACAGCAGCACCCCGCCGAACATCAGGACGACGGCGACCACCACGAGGGCGGGGCCGAGCAGGCGGGGACGGGCCGGCAGGCCGGCTCCGGGTGTGCGGACGGCCACGAGGGCTCACTCCCAGGTCGAGCGGTCGTTTCCCCCCAGAACTCAACCACGCGCGCCCCGGTTCCTGCCGGGCGGGGATCATCGGGGGATGACACCCGATCGTGACCGCCCGCCGAGCCGTGACTCGGCCGTCGCCACCACTCCCCTGCAGCTCGTCGTCGGGGAGGTCGAGGCGCACGTCGCGGAGGCCGGCTGGGACCAGCCGCCGCAGCTGTTCGCGCTCGTCGAGACCGAGGCGCTCCTGCGGGCCGAGCCGCAGCTGGCCCGGACGATGGGCATCGTCGCGGCGCAGCCCGGGGCGCTGACGCCGGTGCAGCAGGACGACCTCGGCGACCGGCCGCTCGACGAGGCGCTCTCGCGGGTCGTCTTCGGCCGTGAGGTGCTCGGGGCGGCGCTGGCGCACGAGGTGGTGGTGCTCCCGCCGGCCGCCGAGGCGGCGCTGGGCTCCTCCGACGACCCGGCGGCCGCGGCGGCGGCGCACCCCGACCGGCGCGAGGTGCGCATGGTCGTCGGCGTCCTGCGCGACGGCAGCCGGGAGGCGGTGCTCAGGCTCCGCGGGACCGACGGGCAGCCGGACGAGCGGGTGACCGGGCCGGACCTCGCGCCCGGCCTCGCCGAGGCGCTGCTGGGGACGCTGGAGGCGTAGCCGCCGCCGGCACGTCGAGGGCGAACTCCGACCCGCGCCCGCCGCTCACCGGGGAGGTCACGGTGAGCGGCCAGCCGGCGTCCTGCGCGACGCGGCGGACGAACGACAGCCCGAGGCCCAACCCGCCGACGCGGCGGGTGGCGGAGCCGTCGACCTGCTCGAAGCTGGTGAAGAGCCGGTCGGAGCCCGCATCGACGCCCGGCCCGGCGTCGCGCACGGCCAGGCGCACCCGGTCGCCCGCCGGCGCGGCGGTGAGCACCACCGGCGTGCCCGGCGGGGAGTACTTCAGGGCGTTGTCGACGAGCTCGTCGAGGACCTTGCCGAGCCAGGACGGGTCGACGGCCACCGGCGGCAGCCCGGCGGCCACGCGCCGGCGCAGGTCGCCCGCGCGCTCGGGGGCCCGGGCGCGCCAGGCGGCGAGCCGGGCGTCGAGCAGGTCGGTGACGCGCACGGGCTGCGGCACGACCGCGGCGCGCCCGGCCTCGACGGCGGCGACGTCGACGAGCAGGTCGACCACCCGGTTCATCTTGAGCGCCTCGGCGAGCACCGTGCCGGCGAAGGTCTGCACCTGCTGCTCGGTGAGGCCCGAGCGGCTGGCCAGCAGGTCGGCGTAGCCGCGGATGGGGGTGAGCGGCGTGCGCAGCTCGTGGCTGACGTTGGAGAGGAACTCGGTCTTCATCCGCTCCACCTCCGCCTCGCGAGTGGTGTCGCGCAGCACGACGACGACGCCGTCCTCGTCGCCGGCGAGCCGGGTGACGGCGACGCGCACGGGGGTGGTGGTGCCGTCGGGCCGGTGCAGGAGCGCGGGCTCGTCGCGCACCGTCGCCGGGTCGAGCGCGAGC
>DATMKB010000027.1:0-4746 GCA_035553635.1 Mycobacteriales bacterium | reverse complement strand
GCGGTCGCCGTGAGCGCCGGGATGAGCGGCGACCTCGAGGCCGCCGTCGCCGCCGGCGCGACGATCGTGCGTGTCGGCACGGCGTTGCTCGGCCACAGGCCGCCCCCCGGCCGGTAGTGTCCGGCCCGCTCGACCCGTCCGTCCCGTCAGCCCGATGTCCAGTCCCCAGGAGCACGCGATGCCCGGCGCGATGCGCAAGCTCGGCCTCTACCTCGGCCTGGTCGAGGACGACGAGCACTCGGCCGACCGCCGCCACGACGCGCGCTACGACGCCGACGACGACGGCTACGACGGCGGCTACGACGGCGGCTACGACGAGGACCCGGCGCCGAGCGGCGTGCGCCGCTGGTCGGCCGAGGAGCGCACCGGCCGCCCGGCTCCCACCGCGACGCTGGCCCGCACCCGCGGCGCGACGGCGCTCGACCCGCAGCTGCGCGCCGCGCCCGCGGCCGACCCCGAGGGCTACCGCATCACCACGCTGCACCCGCGCACCTACAACGAGGCGCGCACCATCGGCGAGCACTTCCGCGACGGCACGCCGGTGATCATGAACCTCACCGAGATGGACGACGTCGACGCCAAGCGCCTCGTCGACTTCGCCGCCGGCCTCATCTTCGGCCTGCGCGGCAGCATCGAGCGGGTCACGAACAAGGTCTTCCTGCTCTCGCCCGAGCACGTCGAGGTGACGGCCGAGGACAAGGCCCGCATCGCCACCGGCGGCTTCTTCAACCAGTCCTGACCCGGACGTGCGGTGCCGGCCGACCGGTAGCGTCGGAGTCCACTCGCCCGTCCCCAGGAGCCCTGCCGCGCCGTGAGCCCCGTCGCCTCCGTCCTGCTGACCGTCCTCACGGTCTTCTGGCTGCTGCTCATCGTGCGGCTGATCTTCGAGTGGGTCTTCATGTTCGCCCGCTCGTTCCGCCCCTCGGGGCCGCTCGCCGGCCTGCTGGAGATCGTCTACAGCATCACCGACCCGCCGGTGAACGCCGTCCGGCGCGTCCTGCCGCCGCTGCGGCTGGGCGGCGTCGCGCTCGACCTGAGCCTGCTCGTCGTCTTCGTCCTCGTCGCCGTCCTGCGCAACGTCGTGGCCGGGCTGTGACGACCTCCCCCTCCTCCCGACCCGAGACGGAGCCCTCGTGCCGCTGACCCCGACGGACGTGCAGAACAAGCAGTTCACCGTCACCCGCGTGAAGGCCGGCTACGCCATCGAGGAGGTCGACTCCTTCCTCGACGAGGTCGAGAGCGAGCTCGCGCGGCTGCTGCGGGAGAACAACGACCTGCGCAACCGCGCCGTCAGCGCGCCGGCCGCGCCGGCCCCGGCCCCCGAGCCCGAGCCGGTCCGGGCCGCCGCCCCGGTCGCGCCGCCGGCCCCGGCGGCGCCCATGGGCGCGTCCGAGGGGCAGGAGGCCGCGCTGCGCACCCTCCTGCTGGCCCAGCGCACCGCCGACGAGGCGGTCGCCGAGGCCCGCGCCGAGGCCGCCCAGCTCGTCGCGAGCGCCCAGGCCGAGGCCGAGTCCCTGCTCACGGCCGCCCGCACGGAGGCCGAGCAGACGCTCGCCGCCGCCCGCGCCGAGGCCGAGCAGGTCCGCAGCGGCTCGCGCTCCGAGGCCGACGCCACCCTGTCCCGCGCCCGCGCCGAGGCCGAGCGCACGCTCGCCACGGCCCGCGACCAGGCCGTGCAGATGGAGCAGCAGGCCGCCGCGAAGGTCCAGGCCGCCACGGGCGACCTCGAGGAGCGCCAGCGCTCCCTCGAGACGCGCATCGACGAGCTGCACGCCTTCGAGCGCGAGTACCGCACCCGGCTGCGCGCCTACCTGGAGAACCAGCTGCGCGAGCTCGCGAGCCGCACCGCCCCGGACGACGACGGCGGCGTCGGCGTGCCCGCGACGAGCCGCACCAGCGCGGTGGGGCTGGCCGCCCCGGCCGACGCGCCCGCCCTCGGGGCCGGTCGCTCCGGGCCGCCGCAGGAGGCGCCCGCCGCACCGCCCGCGGGGCCGTCCGGCGGCCCGGGCAGCGGGCCGTCCACCGGCGTGGTGCCGTCCGCACCGGCCGCCGTCGGCCCCTTCGGCTCGGAGCCGCCCGTGCTCGAGGACCAGGACCAGTAGCCACCCGCCCGGCGGCGCCCCGCGCGCTGCCGGTCCCGCTCGACCGACCCCTGCACCGGCTGCGCCGCCGCCCGGCGACCGCAGCGCGCGGGCGCCGCTAGGATCGCCGGGCCCGGCGGCCTGCGCGCCGGCCGGCCCGACCGTCTCCGGAGGACCCTCCACGTGATCGTCATCAGCGGGGCACTCGTCCTCGTCGCCCTCGTCCTGCTCGTGCTCGGGCTCACGATGACGGACCTCAACTTCGTCTACGGGTCGATCGCGGTCAGCCTCGTCTCCTTCGTCTTCCTCGTCATCGGCATCCTGCAGCGCCGCGGGGAGCCGGCTCCCGACGCCGCCCCGGCCGTCACCGAGGACGGCGACGACTCCGGCGACACCGCCCCGCCCGCCGAGGTGGTCCCGGCCCGCAGCGCCCGCACCCGCGCCGTGCGCGTCTCCGAGCCCGCCGACGACGGCGTCGTCGAGGACGAGGAGACCGACGAGCTCGTCGGCGGTGGCGCCACCGTCCTCGTCGTGCCGGGCCGGCCGCGCTACCACGTCGACGGCTGCCGCTACCTCGCCGGCAAGGACGTCGAGGAGGTTGACGTCGACGTCGCCCGCGAGGAGTACTCGCCCTGCGGCGTCTGCAAGCCCGAGGACGCGCTCGCCGCGGCGGAGGAGCCCGCCGAGGACGAGGAGGCCGAGGACGACGTCCTCGACAGCGGCGTGCCCGGCGCCGAGGACACCGACGCCGACCTCGAGCCGGAGCCGGTCGCGCCGGCCCGCGCCCGCAGCAGCCGCAGCCGCAGCGCGACGCAGGCCGTGCCGGCCACGCCGCGCCGCCGCCGTCCCGCCGCCTCGGCGACGGCCGAGCCGGCCGAGGCGCCCGAGGCGCCCGAGAAGGCGGCTCCCGCCCCGCGCAAGGCCGCACGCCGCACCGCGGCGGCCACGCCGGCCGTCGCCGAGACCGCCCCCGCCGCTCCCGCTTCGGCCGCCGCCGCTCCGGCGAAGGCCACCGCCAAGCGCGGCCGCGTCGTCGTCATCCCGGACCGCGGCCGGTTCCACCAGGCCGACTGCCGCTTCGTGCGCGACGCCCTCGGCACCGAGGAGCTCACCCGCACGCAGGCCGCCAAGCAGGGCTACGCGCCCTGCGGCGTCTGCAAGCCGTAGCAGCTCAGCCGGCGGGGCCCACCCCGTACTCCCGGCACCACCCGAGCGCGGTGCGGGCCACGGCCTGCACCGCGCTCTCGGGCGCCCGGGGCACCGCCGTCCGCAGCGCGGCCGCGAGGTCGGGCGCGCCCGCGCGCAGCGCCGGCCAGGCCGCCGCCGCGAGGCGCCGCACCACCTCGGGGGAGGCGCTCGTCGCCTCGAGGGCGGCGCTGGCCACCCAGTCGGCGTCGTAGGTGCCGAGCGGCGGGCCGAAGACCCGCTCGCCCTCGACGTACTCCGACCTGCTCACCGGCCGACCGTAGGGCAGGCTCGCGGGATGCGCCGCCGGTGGCTGTTCGCCGACCAGCTCGGTCCGCACCACCTCGACGCCCCGGACCAGCCGGTGCTGCTGGTCGAGTCGCGGGCGGTGCTGCGGCGCCGGCGCTTCCACCGGGCCAAGGCGCACCTGCTGCTGTCCGGCGTCCGGCACCTGGCGGCCGAGCTGGGCGACCAGGCCCTGTTCCTGCAGGTCGACACCTACGGCGAGGCGCTCGCCCAGGTCGACGAGCCGCTCGACGTGGTGCAGCCGACCTCCTACGCCGCCGACCGGTTCGTGCGCGAGCGGGGCATCCCGGTCCTGCCGCCGCGGGGGTACGTCACGACGCGGGAGGACTTCGCCGCCTGGGCCTCCGGGCGCCGCGGCCGGCTGCTCATGGAGGACTTCTACCGCTGGCAGCGCACCCGCCTGGGCGTCCTCGTAGACGGCGTCGAGCCGGTCGGCGGCCGCTGGAACCTCGACCACGACAACCGCGAGCCGCCGCCGAAGCGGCCGACCCTCGGCGTCCCCGACCCCTGGCTGGCGGAGGAGGACGAGATCGACGCGCAGGTGCGCGAGGACCTCGACCGCATGGAGCGCGACGGGCAGGCCAGCTTCGTCGGCGAGGACCGCCCGCGCTGGGCCGCCGTCACCCGGGCCGAGGCGGTCGCCGCGCTCGAGCGCTTCGTGGAGCACCGCCTGCCGCACTTCGGCCCGGTCGAGGACGCGATGCTCGCCGCCGACCCGTGGATGGCGCACAGCGCCCTCTCGCCGGCGCTCAACCTCGGTCTGCTCGACCCGCTCGAGTGCGTGCAGGCCGCCGAGCGCGCGTACCGCAGCGGGGCCGCGCCGCTCAACAGCGTCGAGGGCTACGTGCGGCAGGTGCTCGGCTGGCGGGAGTACGTCTGGTCGGTCTACTGGCACGTCCCGCCGGACTACCGGCAGCGCAACGCCCTCCAGGCCACCTCCGACGTCCCGGAGTGGTTCCGCACCCTCGACGCCGCGGGCGAGGTGACGGCGCGCTGCCTGTCGTCGGTGCTGCGCGACCTGCGCGAGCGGGGATGGGTGCACCACATCCCGCGGCTCATGGTCCTCGGCAACTACGCGCTGCAGCGCGGCTGGGACCCCGAGCAGGTCACCGCCTGGTTCCACGAGGTGTTCCTCGACGGCTACGACTGGGTGATGCTGCCCAACGTCACCGGC